>CALARM010000365.1 GCA_937888925.1 uncultured Synergistia bacterium
ATCTGTATAAAAAGACTGGAATATCAAAGGACTCTTCATTAAAATAAAACTCACCGAAACTATTAAATTCTTCTTCTATCGTATCATTTATTTCAATGGATTTTCCGGCAGCATATAATTCTATAGCTATTCTAAATTTTCCCTCCACTTCTCTGGAAGAAGCCACTTTCCCTATAAAGTACTGAGTTTTTGCATAGTCCAGATAAAACATGGCCTCATCTTCTTTGTATTTTATAGCATCTCTGAAATACCCCCTTGCATCAAGATAGTCTTTTCGTTCAAAATAAATTTTACCTGTAAGATGATAACCGTAGGAAAATTCACCGTCCAGCTTCAAAATATCATTCAGAATATTTAATGTTTCATCATATTTACGCTCTTTAAAATAATTAAGACAGACAAGGAAATCTTCTATTATTTTAATATTATCTTCCAGCGATTTCATGGTAAATAAACTTATATATCTTTTACCTTCCAGAAAATTTCTCACAGATAACGGCAAAACCTCAACTTTATTACCGTCAGTATCGATTTCAAAACAGGTTCCTTCTTCATCGACTGTTATCCTCTCCATGGCTTCTTTATAAAGGGAAAGACTTTTGTCGAACCTGCCGTTCCTATAATAGGCCAGGGCAAGGTAATAAAAATTTACGGGCTTCACCTCTATACCGACAATTTCTTCGAGCTTTTTTATGGCATCTGAAAATTTTCTGGTAGCCATATAAATCATAGAAATTTTAAAGAGATAGACAGTATTTTTCTCATTTGAAGATAGAAGAAGATTATATTCTCGAAGGGCCTCTTCATATTTACGAAGAGAGAAATAGGAATCTCCCATAAGTTCATGAAATTCATCCCTGCTTTCCAGAGAAAGTGCCTGTTTTGCATGTTCAATGGCTCTGTTATAAAAGAAGATACCTCCTCCTGAAAGATAGTAACTTTTTGCAAGTAAAGCCAGAGTGTCAATATTTGTCCGGGAAAAATTCAATGATTTTTCAAGATACTTTATGGCAGATTTATAATCATGTTTTTCGAAATAAGTCACTGCAACTTTAAGGTAATCCATAGAAGCTCTTTCGGGAGAAGTCAGAATATTAAGTTTTTTCTCCGAACATATATAAATACTTTCATCTGCAATTACAGGAGAAGAGGAAGGAATGAAATTTAAATTTATCTTTTCACATATATTTAATGACATATCTGTTACATATAATGCTCTTCCTGATATAAGAAACAGAAATTCGCCTGCCATTACAGGAGTGTAACCTGTGTCCGGAAGATCAGAACTCTTATGTTTCAGGGAGATTTTTCCCGTACTATCAAAACATGCAATACCTGCCTCTGTAATTGCATAAAAGAATTCCCTGTTTATTACAGGAGGAAAAAGAACTTTAACATTAGATGAATCAATCAAAGCTGAATCCTTTAAAAGGGAAATTCCACTTTCTCCTGTTATAAGTACCATATTTTTAATTATTGAAAGATAAGATGAAGGAAACATACGGATAGAAGATTTAATGTTACCTGTCATATAATCAATAGAGTATACATAGCCGGAAGAAGATGTAAGAACAAGCAAATCATTATTTATAACTATATTATTTACAGGTTTTTTTGTCTGAAGGCTCCACAATTCTTTACCGTTTTCAATATCAATGGCATAAATATGTTCATAATAAGAAATAATATAAACATATCCTTCTTTCATTTCAGGAGATACCGTAACTGGTCCCGGTGTTTTAAACTTCCATAGTTCTTTGCCTTCTTCCCTGGAAAGACAGTATATAAAGTTATCGTCAGAGCCGAACACAATCCTGTCTTTTGTCAGAGAAGGAACAGACAGATTGGCCATATGCTTAAAAAACCATTTCTTTTCACCTGAGAGCAAATCGAAAGAAGCAAGCCCCTGCTGATATAAGATTATATAAGCCATGCCTTCATATATAACTGGCATACGGACAGTTTTTTCTGGAAGAGAAATAGATTTTGCCAGTACAGAAGCAGGAGAAATATTCTCCAGAGAACTTTGATTATTTGTATGTTTACAGTCCCTGTATTCTCCGGTCCATGAAGAAGATACGGTATGTTTAAGACCATCATAAAAATCTTTCCACAATTCTACCTGAAGAGGATTTACATCGGGAAACAGGAATGGCACGGAATTAATTTCTTCAAAGGCAGAGAAAATATCCCCCAGATTATAAAGACATTCTCCTGCTCTGAAATGGTATTTCGCATTATTTGGATTTTTCTCCAGACATATTCTGTAATGTTTCAACGCCAATCTCCATGCCTTTACAGCAAAAAATCTTTCTCCTTCCACGTATTCCGTTTCATCTCCCGAATATTTATTTATGTATCTGGCAGAAATTCTGTCCAGTTCTTCGAGCAGTTCCAGAGGAGATTGAAATCTTTCGTCAGGGTTATCCCTGAGAGTTCGATGTATTAAAGAAGAAAATTCCCCGGAAACTTCAGGATTTAACGTTTTTAACGGAGGAAAATTGAATGGATTTTCCGCAGGATCATACTTTGTAAGGAAATAATACATGGTAGCACCAAAAGAGTAAATATCACTTCTTGTATCGGAACGGCCCAGATACTGTTCCCTGGGAGCATATCCGGGGCTACCCATTTTAACAGAATCTTCTTTTTCTTCGGGTTTTAAAAATTTTGCTATCGTAAAATCTACAGGTTTTATATGTCCCTGAGGAGTGATTATTATATTTGAAGGTTTTATGTCTCTTAATACGAGGGGAAAAGGTTTTAAATTATAGAAATAAATCAGGACTTCCGCAAGCTGCCTGGCCCAGTTCAGCACTATTTCTTCATAAAGAGGTTCTTTACTCTTTTTTATTACGTCTTCCAGGTTCTGCCCTTCAATATATTCTACAGATATAAAATATTTGCTCCCTTCCACAAAAAAATCATAGCCTTTCGGAAGAGAAGGGTAATCGAGTTGAGATAATATTCTGTATTCTCCTCTGAAAAGCTCCAGTTCTTTAATTTCATCTGCTATTGAACCATCGGAGCTTAAGAGTTCTTTAATTACTACATCTTTTCCCTGATGGACATCATAGGAGAGATAAACAAGGCACTGGCCCCCTCTTCCCAGGATACGGGTAATCTGATATCTGTCATGGAGTCTCTGGCCGATTGATAAAGGAGGTTTCATGATAAGGTGAAGGGTGAAGAGTGAAGAGTGAAGAGGTTACTTAATTATTGATTCCGGCAAATGTATTTCTTACCGAAAATGAGTAACCGATAAATACAGTCACAGGTCACAGGTCACCTGACGCAAATCACCTCCCGTCAACAGGCTTCCATCCGTAAAAAAGGGTCAGGAAATTTCTTACAATCCTTCCCGTAGTACCCCATATGTTATGTTTTCCATATTTGAAAGCACAGTAATCATAGGGTTTCCCTTTATAGATATAATTTCTGTCTTCCATATAATTTTTCCTGTCAAGGAGAGTAGAAACAGGAACTTCCAGAATTTCGGCAACTTCTTTTTCACTGACTTTAAAATCATACGGATATGGTATGATACCAATAAGAGGGTATATACAGTAGCCTGTGCCTGTAATAAAATCATCGAGGGCACCGAGAGTGTCGATATCTTCCCTTATAAGACCAATTTCTTCAAAGGATTCCCTGATGGCTGTTTCTTCCAGGGTTTTATCTGCTTTATCCCTTACACCTCCAGGAAAGGAAATCTGCCCCCTGTGAGTTTCAACAGTTTCCGTTCTTTTTGTAAAAAGAAGATGTTCCTCTCCATGTTTAAAAAAAATGGGAATCAAAACAGCAGCAGATATAGAACCGTTATGCTTTACGGAAATTCTTTTTCTTCCGGAAAGTAAATCTAAAATTTTATCTTTTGTCTTTTCTTTTGTGTCTGTCATCATTATCTAAATAAGCAATTATTCACTACATGGTAATTACGGGACACTCTTTTATCCTTAAAACGCCATCCATATATTTAATCTGCTCTTTTATTACTTTATCCATATCGTCAAAACGTTCTGCTTCCAGAAGGACGATTATGTCAAAATTTCCTTCTACTGTATCACATGATGTCACTCTATCGACAGAACAGAGTAATCTATGGACTTTTTCTTTCTTTTCCTTTTCAATTTCAATCATCACATAGGAAGAAAGAAGATTCTCTTTTCTCTTACCATGTCCGTCTCCAAAACCATGAGGGATGATCGGCATAAAATCAGCTTCTTTTATACCATCAAGTTTTTTTATATCTTCCAGACACTTTTCCATATTGTCGGCTTTGAGAAAAAGCACCAGGTCATATATTCCCTTTGTAGCATCACAGGATACAACCTTATCCATAGAATATAGTTCTTTATAGGCAGATACAAATCTGTCTTTATGTTCAAATTTTATCATAACAAAAGCTGATTTTTCTTCCATGTTCTTCCCTCTTTCTGAAATTTTTTAAAGTATTATTTATATAAAATAAAATAACATAAAATTGATTTTTTGTATAGATTATAAGGCAGAAATTATTTATCTTGACAAAAGAAACAGCTTTGTTAGAATAATAATTACCAGGTATTTTTTTATGAGGTGATTATAATTAATATACCGAAATTTAAAAATGATGAAGAAGCAGCTGATTTCTGGGATAATCGAAGCTTTGAAGATTATGTTGAAGGCACAAAAGAAGCAGAAATTGAGTTTGTCCGTATCACCGGGGAAACGTTAAAAATCAGACTAAAGCCAGGTCAATGACCTCGCCCACAAGGGGACGAGGTTTTCTGGCACGATTCTATAAAAAAAGGAGTGTTTTTATGAAAAAAATCATTAACTTATTATTAATATCACTGATAATACTTTGTTTCACCCAGAATCTCTTTGCCCAGGACAGATTTTTAAAAGCAGAAACAAGATATTCAAATGATTTCACAGACTGGAACATAATGCTTCAGATGGGAAGTGCAACTCTAAGGACAGTATTTTCAAAAGACATGAGTTCATGGGATGTATTTCTTCCCGACAGTTCCGGTAAAATAAGCACTGTTTTTTCAGGAGATCCGTCCAGATGGGAATATTACAGTTACGGGAAAACCATCAAGATAGAAACGGTATTTATAAATGATTTTACAGGCTGGTATATCAAAGGGAATAATGTGGAACTCAGGGCATCAACAGTATTTTCAGGCGATTATTCAAGCTGGTACGTAACAGGTGCCGGAACCATGAGGGTAGAATGTGTATACTCCGGCGATATAGGAACATGGTATATAGATGACGGAATGAACCAGGTATCGAATGATATAAAAATGGGTGCTATCTTTGCCTGTATTATAAGTGCTGTTCTGGATAAGTGTAAGGGCAAATGAGAAAAATGTGCCTTAGAAATAATAAAATCTATTTAAATGTCTTCAATATCAGTCTGACGGCGTTTCTTCTGTGCAATATTTTATGTTCTTCGTACTTATTAGCCATTACAGCCGGCCCTGAAGGAACTGAAATATATGATTCCTCCAGCGGATTAAAGATTATTATTCCGCCGGGGGCACTCAACAAAACGACAGACATAACGGTAGAAATCATAGCACCTCCGGCAGTAAATAATCAGACAGGCTTTATCCATATGGATGTTTATAAAATATCCCCTTCCGATCTATCGTTTAAAAAAGAAATCTCCATATATTTCCCTACACTGAAATATAACGGGGTCTATGTATACAGATTAAAAAAAATGAAGGAAGGAAATATCTTTACTCCTCTTATCCCCGATGATACAATAGGAAATATTACAAAAGAACTGAAGGTAATACCTGATAAATCTCTGTGGGAAAAACTCACTGCTGATACGTCTCAGAAAGGATATGTTCTTCTTAAAACAAAAAGTTCAGGCATTTATACTGCCGGTTATTTCAGATAATCATCCGTTCTGCAAGGCCTGTTCCCCGGTCTCCTTAATGCCTTTAAAGAGAAAATTCAATATAAGACAGAAAATTTTCACGTAATTCATTAAAAGATTTTGCAAAACACTTTATATAAAAAAACGATTATTTTTTTGTTATTGCTCTGGTTTCCCTGTTTTAAAATTTTTGAAGTGCCAGCAAAACCCTCCACAGGGCGAATACAGTGGTTCTCCCCTACCTTTCACTATTCACTTTTCACTCTTCACTAATTCCATTATATCTCCGGCACTTATATATTCTCTTGCTTCTACCTTATTGTAGGCCAGTTTCGTAAGCTCCACAATTTCACTGCTGCACAGATAGGAATTTATATCCTCATCCGGTATGGTGGAATACATGGTAATGTTTCTTTCTCCGAAATCGGATATAGTGGAAGGATCGGTAAAATGTTCATAGATTTTAGATTTGAAACAGCTTTTCTTAAATCTTTCCGCCAGTTCCGTTCCGGGATATATGACAACAGGGAAAAAATTGAATTTGAACATGCCCGCTTTCCTCAGATCAACGGCAAAATTTATCGTTTCAGCCATTTCTTCGGGAGTTTCATCGGGGAAACCCAGCATAAAAAAACATTTTACAGGAATATTATTTTTCAGGAGACATTTAACATTTTCCTTTGTTTTCTTTAAATCAAGATACTTCTTTATTTTTTTCTGTCTCTCCTGATTTCCTGTTTCCACCCCTAAAGCCACATAATGACAGCCTGTTTTTGCCAGAAGTTCAATTAACTCCTTATTCAGATGGTCTCCCCTGCCTATACAGGAATAACTGACTCCGAGTTTTATAATCTTCGAACAGAACTCATAGAGCCATTTCCTGCTTGAGAAAAAGGAATCATCCATAAAACCTATATTTATACCGGGGAACATGGATATCTGGTATTTTACTTCTTCCACAACCCTTTCCGGGGAATATCTTCTTACAGGGCCGGGCCATAACTGGGGCGTCGCACAGTAAATGCAGCGGAAAGAACAGCCTCTCGAACTTGTAAGGAATATGGATTCAGGCATGGAAAATGTTTTCTGATAGTCAAAATAAGGTTCCATATTTACAAGAGAATAATCGAGAAAGGGCAGCATATCCATGTCACAGTGGGTTCTTCTTTTATTTATACAGACTTTGCCGTTATATTTAAAGGCCATGCCGTCTATTCTGTCATAACATTCCTCATCTGACCGGACGATCTCTTCAAGGGTTATTTCTCCTTCGCCAGTGACTCCTATATCCACTTCTTCACAGGAAAGCAATTCGCCGGGATGAATGGTCATGGTAGGGCCTCCTCCGATAATTTTAATCGAAGGTTTCTGCTTTTTTACCTCCCTGCACACTTCAAGGACCGTATCGAGTGAGGCATGATAGAATGGCACTCCCAGAAATGCAGGATTTTCATCACATATGGCTTTTACCGCATCATTTAATTTTAATTTTTCCGAAAGGACATCCATTATCCTGGCTTTAATGCCTTTAGTCTTAATATAAGATGCAAGATACATTAAATTAAGAGGAGGTTTGATGTCCATTCTGTTTTCCTGTCCCCATATAAGGGGGGGACTAAGAAAGACTATATCTGTTTTATTTTTCATTACTGACAATCTCCTGTTCTTTTATTGACCTGACCATTAGCGTATAATAAATTGTTTCCTCCCGTCACGCGTGACGAGAATTAAATATGTATTATTATATTTACCTGAGTGCTTATAACGGTAAATATTCTACTGGTTATAGCCATGACGCGCAACACGTAACGCGTGACGTGATGATACTAACCGTTCTAATAATATGCCAGAGTTATTTTTCTTACAGTACTAATTACCGCTCCAGGTAAATTAGTAACCATTTTATCAGCCTCTGCCTGACAGGCTCTT
>CALARM010000366.1 GCA_937888925.1 uncultured Synergistia bacterium
CCCGGCAGAAATTCCTGTTGCCCATAAGACAGGAGAATTGGATGGAATAAGACATGACGTGGCAGCAATATATTTACCAGATAAAATGTATCTATTTTCTGTCTTAACCAGACATGTGCCAGATGTTGTAGAAGCTGATAGACTTATAGGGGAAATATCAAAGATTATATATGATAATATTTCAGTGAGCAGTTACCAGTGAGCAGTTACCAGTTAAAATTTAATGAGTTTTATCAGAGATTTGATTTTAATCCTGTACTTAATTATAGAAATTCTCTTAAATAAGAGTTGTTCAGGATTTGAACTGCTACAGTATTTTCAGGATCCATGTCCAATATTTTACTACAATATATGGCTCCCTGTTTCAGATTTACCATAGTCAGTCCCAGATAGGCTTCTTTACTCTCAGGTAAGACACTTATGGCTTTTTCTAATCTCTCTCTGGCTTTATCAAGTTTATCCATTGAATAATATATCATTCCAAGATATTCATAGACATAAGGATATTTTTTTTCTCCTTTTAATTCGATGGATTTCTCTAAAAATGATACGGAAATATCTATATTGCCAAGCCATTTATGTATGAGACCTGAATAAAAATAAAATGCCGGTTCATGAGGATAAGATTTATTAATCTCTTCAAGTTTTTCTAACGCTTCAGACAAAAGATTCTGGGCTATATATTCTTCCGCCAGTTTTATAAGTAGATCCTTATCGGAATTACCTGATTTTTCCAGTTCATATGAAAGTTTCAAAATTTGAAAGTCTCTTAATGAAGGTTCTATTCTGAAAAGGGTTTTTTCATCTGTTCTCTGAGCTATCTTTTTATATATACAGGTATCAGGAAGAAGTGTATTTATACTTATAAATGTGCCGAATAGTCTGCAGCACAGGGGACGAAAGCTGTAAACTCTACAACCGGCAGAATAAAATGGACAGGCAGGCCTATCTTTCTCTGTCATAAAACTTTTAAAAGCATTTATCCTATCTTTTTCTTCCTCTTCAAGATGTGCTTCAAGAAAATCATATTCAAGTGAAGATATGGGAGGGTAATTTATATCAGAATTACAGCAATAATTACACCCCGCACAGGATCCGGCAGCTTTATCTATAAATTTTTCCTGCAGTTTTTTATATATTTCATCAAGTTTTAAAAAGAATTTGTTCATATACTAATGTACCTCTATGTCAAGTTCCAGTCTTACCTGGTTATTCATCTCAAATCTCTGCTCTTTAACAAAATAAACAAAACTATCAGCACTCAAAATATTATCTTTAAAACGGGCAATTACTTTACCGCTGGCATCACATCTTTCTTCCAGGGCATTCCATTTTAACATGTCAGATTGAAATTCCTGATCCTGTTCTATGACTCTTATTATAACGCCTCCCATAGCATCGAAATTCTTTGTCTGCATATCAAAATCAACCCTTGATGCATTGACTTCTATAAAAGGTTTATCATCCTTATAGATTATTCCTTTTGCATTTTTTTTTGCCAGAACTCTATTGTTTTCACGATATTCTAACTCGTCAGATGTGAACTCCCATTGTTTTTTTCCGGCAGAATATCCCTCTAATTTAATATTACCGAGCAGTGCTTCCATATGACTCTTTTTACCGGGTTCATCTTCGAAAAATATTATATCTACCAGTAAATAAGCAATATAAATAGAAATTATTACAGTCAGGACAAGTTTCCATCTGACTAACAATTTCTTATAAATATTTTTTATAATATAGAGATATTTATTCATATATTTATTTTTTCGATAGAAATTATCTTTTCCCTTTATAAAAGCTATAAAGTAATAACGATAAGGAAATGATAAAACATATCAGAGAAAATATATCACCGTAAAAAGTGTAAAATGTTGTTGCACCATGAGGGAATATCTGACCATACATTATTCTGTCTTCATAAATAGGTGTACTTTCAATTATCCTGCCAAGAGGATCAATTACAGCAGATACGCCGGTATTGGCACATCTTACAACAAAGGTATGATTCTCTACTGCCCTGAACACTGATATAATATTATGTTGATAGGGAGCAGCACTCCTCTCAAACCATGCATCATTAGTCAATACAATTATACACTGTGCTCCTTTAATCATAGATTTTCTCGATATATCGGGAAATATGGATTCAAAGCATATAACTGTAGAAAAATTTATATAAGGTGTTTTGAAAATTACTGTCTCATGACCTGACGTAAACCGTGATATGGGTTTTACTAACTCCTTTAAACCGGGTAATTTCTCAAGATATTTTCTCCATGGAAGATATTCCCCGAAAGGTACAAGATGCATTTTATAATACTTACCTTCCATATTACCGGCAGGAGAAAAGAGCAGTGACGTATTAAATATTAATTTTGACTCCGGCTCTATATCAACAGTACCAATCACTAAATAGGTTTTAATTTCATTTAAGAGGTTTTTTATTGAAATCATAAGATTATAGTCATACAATAACAATGCCGGTACAGCTGTCTCCGGCCAGAGCACCATATCTACATGTTTATTGACAGCACTTCTGGTCATTCTAAAATATTTGTCTGTTGTATCTTGAAGATGACTCATGTCCCATTTTACACTCTGATCTATATTGGGCTGTATTATTGCGATATTTACAGGTGAAGAATTTGAAACATTGAACGTCTTCATTTGAAAGATACCATAGCCTGTAGTTAATAATAGAAGAGATATGGTAATTGCCACATATATAAAAATTCCTTTTTTGTTTTTTAAATTGGATGACCTGAATATGCCGGGGAATTTGAAAGCAAGTATTTCTCTGAAAACTTCATTTACCATGCATATAATAAAAGTGATTCCCCCCACACCGGTAATAGATGATATCTGTATAAGAGGCAATACATTATATTGTGTATGCCCGAGATTTATCCAGGTAAATCCCATAAAACCGAGAGATCTTACCCATTCCATAGATACCCATAAAAAAGGGGTAATTACAATAATATAATCCGATAATCTACATCTTAAGAAGGATATAATAAAAGATAATACTGCCGGATAGAGTCCGTAAAAAATACAGTATGTACCCCAGGCTATGTACCCGCCAGGAAGCACTATAAGCCAGTAGCTTACACCGCCCATAAAAATCATGCCAAAGAGCCATCCGTAAAAAAAAGACTTCCACGGTTTTTCCGTATATAAAACTTCCATTATCGGAACAAGAGAAATCCATATGAGCCAGTTAGATTTGAACTCCGGGAAACAATAAGTAAGAAGTAATCCTGAAAGTATTGATAAAGAAAAATTTCTTGCTATATTAACGACAATCTCTCCTTTCTATAGAGAAAAAAATATGATATAATTTATTAGCTATCAGCTATCAGTTAATCTTACTGACTGCCGGTAGTTGAAGGCATTAAATACTATATAATTCAGGAGGCATTTATGCTAAAAATTATAAATTGTGTTATCGGCCTCTCTTTATTTCTGATGGTAGGTTTTTTAAGCCTGTCATCATTTTTATTTACAGGAGGATGTGCCAGAGGCCCTTTCCCTACAGAAGTTCCCACATCTACACCAACCTTTCCTGTAACTCCTACAGCCACTCCCGATCCTAACGCTACTCCCACACCTACGCCCATTCCCGTGAAGGTTCTGGATATAAATTTTCAAATGAACGGGCAAATTAATATAAATAAAGGTTTTTATATATTTGCCTTCAGCCGTCCTGCACCGGGTCAGTCGGTAGCAGATCCTATTTCGGTAAATGATACCTACTGGACTGATTATATAAGCCTTGGATTAAATCAGACATCCAATTTTATAAGAAGAGAACGTATTACACCCGGTGACAGGAACACCGACTGGAATCCGACTATATTTACTTTTACTACCGGTAGTTATTCGGGAAACAATATTCAAATTATCCTGCCTTTCAGCACTCTTGATAATCCCCAGAGTTTGTATTTTGATATTATTACTACCGATTCCGGCGGAGTTCCCAGAGATGCACTTGGATTTGGCACAGGAACGTTTTCAGACAGTTACAATATTGATATGACCAAAATAGGTATAGCTCAAACACTAACCGATGTCCAGAATGATATAGTAACAAATCCTGCTCCACCGGACGGTTTCATGCCGGTATCTTCATCTTATGATATAATATCCGGTCAGATAACAATAAAACTCCAGTAACTTAGTGAGTGGTGAGTAGTGAATAGTGAGAATATTTATCTACTCACTACTCACTACTAGTTAACCACGCTGATTTTGACGGGTAGAATTCGTCATTGCGAGCGAAGCGAAGCAATCCCACTGGTAGAAGTTAATTCGACGGGATTGCTTCGTCGCTATCGCTCCTCGCAATGACACACATCTCACTAAAATTGAAATGCCGGATTAGAAATCTGACTCTGAATATCCTGAAGAATTGGTAATATGGGGCCTTCCGGGGAAGCCCCTATTTTAAAGGTTTCATAAGGAAACGCTTTAATGGCAATCTGTAATACAAATTCATCTCTATAGGTGCGATACGCCATAGACCATAGCCAGCAATGACAGTCCTTTGTCAGCTTGAAATCCTGATTTCCGAATTGATTGCTGTAAAAATTATAACTACTTGCATATTCAAATCTCCATTCAGGGTGAACTGTAAGATCCAGATGTGTATCAAAAGTCTGTGCTTTATGCTGATTTAAATCATAGGCAAATCCAAAATTAAAAATGAGATTATTCCTGGGACGAAAATCAAAACGTGTTACTATAGGATTAAAAGTTTCATTGGTTATATTGTAACCGGTATTCAAAGAAAATTTCCATATATTTTCATCATAAAGTTCCATTTGATAAGACATAGAGTGATATGAAGAGCCTACGCCATCAAAACTGAAAGGTGAATAACCGTTTGGTATATTTGATGAAAAATTTAAGGTGCTCCTGAAATGATTTGCTATATTATTATTCAGATTTATATTGGTATTAAGTATGTATCTGGCTTCTCCTGAACCGTAAAAAGTCTGGTCCAGATAAGAACCTATACTTAAATTATGATCTTCTCCAAAGTTAAAATTCTGATTGTAATTTAATTTCAAATTACCTCTGGACATTTTTGTTTTTGTAGACTGTTCATCATAATAACCGAAGCTGAAGGACGTAGTTATCGGTATGGTAACATCACCGATAGTGAAAGGATTTGCCTGTGTAAATGTTACATCAGGTGTTTTCTGAGTAAAATACTGTGTATAATTGGAACCACTGTAATCTACAGTAAAATCCATATTTACAGGCCCCATAGGACTTCTTCCCGTAAACAGTAATTTAGTCTGATTCCTGTCATTTGAAGTCGGACTGCTGTCATTTACATTATTAAGCTGAAGATTTGTAGATAGTGTATCGAAAAATGTATGACTATGGCTAAGATTAAAGGTAGTATTCGTATTTAAGCCAGAGCCTTTAAAATAATTTGTGACGAAATTTGTACTGCTTTTTTCTCCTCTGTAATTTAATGCAAGACTGGAACTTATATTTGGATTTGTTACAAGTGATACTCCTGTATTTTTTGTTACATTTACTGAAAAATTCATAGTCAGAGCATTTGAAAAATTTTGATTGTGACGGAAACTGAATTGATTGTTAACTATATTATTCTGGGAACTCTGACGTAGATATGAAAAAGAACCTGTCCCTGTCTGCCCTACTCTGTAATTATGAGTAAGACCATAACTTACCCCCAGGTTACTGGCATAATCTATATTTGTGCTTCCATAGTGATTATTACTTAAATAATAATAAAATAATTGTTTTACAAAAAAACCTTCAAATTGATTATAACCTATTCTGGGAAGAAATTCCTGTCTGGCTCTTTCCTTCAGAGAAACAATTACAATTGGCAGCCATAATAACTGATAACCTTTATAATATACATTTACACTTCTGGCCACTACCTTGTCTCCCGGGGTAACGTCAATTGAGCCGGCAGTCATATTATAATGTTCATTCGGATAGGGTCGATCACATGTTGTAAAATCTCCTTCCCTCAAAAAAAGATTGTCCGGCTGCGTAGCAGTTTCTTCTCCTCTGAAAAAGATATAATCACTTACATTATTACCTTTTAACTTGAAATTTTTTGTTTTTCCTTTACCTCTGAAGAGTATACCTTTTTTTTCTCTCAGGTTATAGGTGAGTAATTCTCCCTGTGCCAGATCACCCTGTTCTTTTAAGTATACATTGCCAAAAGCTCTGATTATTCTCTCATGTTTCTGTAATTCTGCCTGATCGGCTTCGATTTCTGTACCTTCATAAGTAATTTTCACCTTACCTTCTGCCACTATCCATCCGTCTTCATCAATGGAAACCCTGTCTGCTTCCAGTGAAGTCTTAACCTTTTCCTGTGCATAGATACAGTTACAGGGAAATAAAAATATTAAAATAAAAAGAAAAATTTTTTCTTTCCAGAGAATAGTCTTCACAAAATCACCTGCAGATAAATACTTTTACATGGTCTACTTAAGTTTTTATCTTTATGTTTCAATTCTAAAAAGTTTATCTATACTTTTGCAGAATCTTAAAAAAACCGTTGTCCCGCTGTGGCGCAAGGCCATGTGCCCATACAAGGTTTAAAAAGTGTAAAAGTATAATTATTTTAAGTTAAAATACAGTAAAAAATCTAAATATCTTCATGTTTTAAGCTTACATCACAGAGAGTTTTTTCAGGAAATTCTATCTCTGTATAATCTATTCTCTCTATATGTTCAGCTATTATATTGTGTTCTTCTTTCACGGATTTATTTTTTGTTTCCATTAATTTATTTATTCCGGATTTAAGTCTTTTCTTTATAATAATTAACTTTCCGCGGCATGATGCCCACAGTATTTCTATGGATTTTTTGTCAAAAGAATATTCTACATTAAAAAGGAGTATAACTCCGAGAGTTCCTATTATTATAACAGGACACCATGCGCCCATAAATGGAGATATTATACCATTTCTTGCAAAGGCTCTTCCTATAGACATTAAATTATAATATACAAATATTACACCAAAACTATAGGCTATCCCCATCATTTTACCGCTTCTCGGTGCTTTTACGCTCAGAGGAGCTCCTATTAATGCAGTAATAAGGCTTGCCAGTGGCAAACTGAATTTTATCTGATAATCTACTTTCATTTCTCTTGTGTCCTGCCCGCTATCAGCCATTTTATCTATCTGTTTCTTCAATTCATCTGTAGTCATTTCCGAAGGAGTTTTTTGCATGGCAAAGAAATCTTTCACGTCAATATCCACCTGAAGTTTGAAATCATTGAAATTTGCCTGCCAGAGTAATTTTCCGTCCCTATCGAATTTATGTATTGATCCATTGGAAAGATACCAGCACTTGTCATCCCACGTAGCCTGTTTTGCAGTTATTATTTTCGGAAAATCTCCATCATTCAAATCAAAGATCATAATATTTTGAAGAATTTTATTCTGTTCATCCACTACCTGAACATAAAATGTCTGATTATTGGGACCTTTCTGAAATACATTAGAATGAATAAGAGGTACCTGCTGCTTTAATATCATATTTCTGACTATATTTTCAGATTTATGGCTTGCCCAGGGGACAATTTTTTCATTTGTTAAAAATG
>CALARM010000367.1 GCA_937888925.1 uncultured Synergistia bacterium
ATTTTTATATAAATTTTTAAGATAAAACAAATTTATTTAAATTATAACCTAAAAGGTGTGAAAAAAATTTTTAATTTGTAAAGAAGTGTAAATCTGATATAATATATAAAATTTATTTTCAGCGAGGAGATTTTTCATGGACAGTATATATTACCCTCTGAATATTATAAAAGATATAGTTTCTTCAGATAAATTGCCGCATATTGATAAAATGAACGATAAAGGAGAAAGGCCTTATTACCCTCTTACATCACAGCAGAAACCTGTGTTTATAGTAGAACAGATGGGAAATATAGGACTTTCCAATAATAATCCCCTTCTTCTCTCTATAGAAGGGAAACTGGATATTTCCAGGTTGAGTAAGGCAATTCAGGCTCTTGTAGACAGACATGAAGCCCTGAGGATTACCTTTGATATGGTTGACGGATTGCCTGTTCAGATTATCAATAAGAGAATAAAATTAAAGAAAACCTATAGAAAAACAGAGGATGATATAGACAGTATAAAAGCGGAACATGTGAAGCCTTTTGATATCTTTAAAGGCCCTCTTTTTCGCGTTGAACTTTTAAATGTATCTCCTGAAAAACATTTTCTTTTTCTGGATTTTCATAGCCTCCTCCTTGATGGTATTTCGCTCCATATACTTCTTGAAGAACTTATGGATATTTATAATGGTAAAGATCTGAAAGAAATTGCCGTTAAATACAGTGATTTTCTTATGTGGCATGAAGAATTACAGGGTAGTGAATATCTTAAAGAAAAAGAAAAATACTGGATGAATGTATTTTCAGATGAAGTGCCTGTAATTGATTTGCTTACCGATTATTCCAGGAAATTAGGGCTCGGTTTTGCCGGAAAAAGATATTATTTCAGTCTCCCTTCTCCTCTTTCTCATAAACTGAGAAACCTTTCTGCAGATATAAATATTCCTTTATATACAGTATTACTTGCATCTTTTAATATTCTTCTTTCAAAATATACATCTAATAATGATATAATTACAGGTTTCCCTGTTACAGGAAGAAAACCGGGAATTGAACATCTTGCAGGCCTTTTTGTTAACACCATTCCTTTAAGAAATTTCCCGAAAGACGAAAAAACTTTCAGGGAGTTTTCTACTGAAGTCCAGGAAAATCTTTTGACATCTTTTGAAAATCAGGATTATCAGATGGATTATCTTGTGGAAAAATTAAACCTTGAAAGAGAAACAGGCAGAAATCCTCTGTTTGATGTTGTCTTTGCAGTTCAGCATATTGATGATTTTTCTCCTGAAGTTAACGGATTAAAGATAAATATTATCCCCGGAAAGATAGAAGGTGTGAATTTTGATCTTACCCTTGTTGTAGAAGAAAAAGGTGAAGATATTAATTTTTATATAGAATACAGAACTGCTATCTTTAAAGAAGAAACTGTTAAAAATATGTCAGAACATTTTGTCTGTCTTCTTGAATATATAACAAAAAATCCCGATAGTAAATTGAAAAATTTAAAGATTCTTTCGGAAGAAGAATATAAAAAAATATTCTATGATTTTAATAAAACTGAAATGGTTTTTGATAAAAACAGGACGGTAATTGAACTTTTTGAAGAACATGCAGAGAAAAACCCTGAAAATATTGCTCTTGTTTATAAAGATAAAAAATTGACATACAGGGAATTAAACGACATGGCAAATCAACTGGCACGATTGCTTCGCTCAAAAGGTATAAAACCTGATGATATAACAGGCATACTGGCAGAACCTTCACTCGAAATGATTGTAGGAACTATGGGTATTATAAAATCAGGTGCTGCCTATATGCCTGTAGATTTTAAATATCCCCCCGAGAGGGTTAAATATATGCTGGAAGACAGCAAATCGTCTGTTATTTTAACAAAGAAGCATTTTCGGGCACATTTAAAGGATTTTTCAGGAGAGATAATAGAACTGGATGATATCAATCTTTACACAGGTGACTCGTCCAATCCTCCTGTAATTACGAAACCTCACAATCTTGCCTATATTATCTATACATCAGGTTCTACGGGAAAGCCAAAGGGAGTTATGATTGAACATGGCTCTCTTCTCAACCTGTCTCTCTGGCAGGCTCACAGTATAGATCTCACACGTGAAGACAGATCTACAAAATATGCAGGTTTCGGTTTTGATGTTTCCATAGCAGAGATATTTGCCACATTTGTAACAGGTGCCTCTCTTTATGTGATAGGTGATGATATACG
>CALARM010000368.1 GCA_937888925.1 uncultured Synergistia bacterium
GTAATAGATTACTTTATAGAAAAAGGTACCTATTATCTTGTTATGGATTTTGTAGAAGGCCAGGATCTTGATGAAATTCTTCGTAAATACGGTAAGCCGGGATTACCTGAAGATAAAGTGGTTAAATGGGCTATAGATTTACTTGATGTCCTTTCTTATCTGCACAGAAATAACCCTCCTATTATTTACAGAGATTTGAAACCTGCCAATATAATGATCCAGAAAACTAATAACCAGGTAATGCTGGTAGATTTCGGTATAGCCAGAAGTATAATGCCTGAAAATATAAATACTATGACATCAATTGGAACGCCACATTACTCCTCTCCGGAACAATTTGACGGTAAAGTGGTGCCTCAAAGCGATCTCTTTTCACTCGGAGCGACAATGCATCATTTACTTACAGGTAAAGTGCCTGCTCCATGTATGTTTAAACCTGTACGGTACCTTAATCCTGACGTATCGGTAGAGCTTGAAATAATACTGGAAAAAGCTCTTGCTCTTGAAATAGAAGACAGATATGAAACTGCTATAGCAATGAAAGAAGCTCTTGCGGAATATTTAAATCAGACCAGGAAACTGCCGGATCTGACAGTTTCTGCTTTTAAGAAAGAAGAAAAAACAGCTTCAAATCTTTCTACCAGAATAGAAGGAACTAAAAAACAGGAAGAAAAGGCCGTTACAAAGAAAAAAGAAAAAACAGGAGGACTGACAACAGAGTTATTTCACAAAATACAGGCCCTTCCTGATATGATCCAGACACTCATAAGGAGAGAGATAAGAAATGTTAAAACTACTCAGGAGTTGCCTGAAGATGTAGAAATACCTGAAATTGAAATTGATGAAACCATACTACCTGAATTTATAAACAATGAAAAAGATGAAGCACACATGGTGCTCATACCGGGTGGAGAATACTGGATTGGTAATGATGATAATAATCCCAATGCTGTAGAAATAGAAAAACCGAGACACATGGTTAATTTAAAATCTTACTATATAGACAAATATCTCATAACTAACAGGCAGTACTGCAAATTCCTGAACAGAAAAAGAATGGAAGGGGCAGAAGAGCACTGGATTTATATAAATGATAGTGAATGCAGGATAGAAAAACTGAGAGGACGATACAGGGTTGAAACAGGTTATGATGACCATCCTGTTGTGTGCGTTACCTGGTACGGCGCAAAAGCTTATGCAGAATGGGCAGAAAAGCGACTGCCATCGGAAGCAGAATGGGAAGTAGCTGCCCGCGGTGTAGAAAGAAGAGAATATCCCTGGGGAAACGAATGGAGCCCTAAAAAGTGTGCCAATAGATGTTATGGAGGCTGTGGAAGCCTTATGCCTGTAGGAAGTTTTCCGCAGGGCATAAGTCCCTTTAAAGTAGAAGATATGGCAGGGAATGTATGGGAATGGTGTGAAGACTGGCTGAATGCCTATTCAGGAAGTACCTATACAAATGACAATTTTGGCACTGAATACAAAGTGGTAAGAGGAGGGGCATGGTTTCTGGATAATCCCATTCATTTCCGTTCATCATTCAGAAGATGGTACAAACCGACCTTCAGGTATTATTTTCTCGGTTTCAGATGCTGTAAGTAGTGAAGGGTGAAGAGTGAAAAGTGAAGAGTGAAGAGTGAAAAGTGAAAAGTGATCTAGTAACTGCTCACTGATAACTGCTCACTGGTCACTGGTCACTGATAACTGCTCACTGCTCACTGGTCACTGATAACTGCTCACTGCTTCTGCCACCACTGTGGTGAAAATCCTTCACTTAATAAAAATGGTCTATTTTTCCCTTTAATATCCGTAATATAAATATAATCAGTCCCCCCTGAATTCACCTGAAAAATAACTTCTGAACCGTCAGGAGACCAGGAAATATTTGATTTCTCACCCTTTATATCGGTAATCTGTAGAACCTCTTTTCCTGTAGATTTCATTACAAATATACTGGCATAATCTTTTCTCTGTTCGTCAATTCTGTCAGAGAGAAATAGTATCTTATTGCCATCAGGACTGACAGCAGGATTATAATCATCTCCGCTGTTATTTGTCAGATTAATAGCCTGCATAGTTTCTATCTTGACCAGATAAATCTCTCTCGGAGAAGGAGTTACCCTGAGAGTTTTATAGTCGGAATCCCTGTTGGAGGTAAAAACTATGCTTTTACTGCTCTTTGACCAGCATGCCGGCACATCTTCAGCAGGATGGACTGTGAGATTTCTTTGACCTGTGCCATCAGGCTTCATTACATATACTTCACTGTTCCTGTCCCTTCTGGAACAAAAAGCGATCAGGCTGTTATCCGGTGCCACCAGGGGATGGCTGTCAGAATTATCCTTTTTCTGACTTATATTTTTCACCTTTCCTCCTTCAGGTAACGTAAAGATATTCGTATAATATAAATT
>CALARM010000369.1 GCA_937888925.1 uncultured Synergistia bacterium
ATATTATTCGTTTTGATACACTTTGATATAGTTTGATATAGTTTGGCTTACCAGGATATTATGTATAAACATTTAATCATTATTCTTTTGATTTTTCTTGTTACGGTGAATATGTCCCGAGGAGAAAATGCCCACGATGCTGACATGGATATTATTATCGAAGAAATATTTAATGCCATTGATAAAAATGATATTTCTGAGGTCAGAAAATTACTTGAAGGTAAACCTTATATTATCAATTCTGCGAGAGACACAAGAACACCTCTTCACTGGGCAAGTCTTACAGGTAAGAAAGATATAGTGGAATTACTTCTCTCAAAAGGTGCAGAGGTAAATATAAAAGATAATGAAGGTAAAATAGCTTTACACCTGGCAAAAACAAAAGAAATAGCGGAAATTCTCATGAAAAAAGATTCTTCTGTTAATGACATAGATAATAACGGTAACACACCTCTGTTTATAGCCTGTCAGTATGGCAGGAAAGACGTGGTACAGTTACTTATATCTAAAGGAGCAGATGTTAATTCACTTGATAATGAAGGCAGAAGTCCTTTACACTGGTGTAAAACGAAAGAAGTTGCTCAACTGCTTTTATTGCATAAAGCAGAAATAGATGTAAGGGATAGTGATGGACTTACTCCTCTTCATCGGGCATCACAGAATGGATATAAAGATATAGTTGATGTACTTCTTGCCAGTGGTGCCGATATTAATGGAAGAGATAACAATGGCAGAACTCCTCTTTACATGGCTGCCAGGGACGGCCGTGACGTTGCTATTTTGCTTATAACTAAAGGTGCCATAGTCGATCTTAAAGATAATGAAGGAAGAACTCCCATATTCTGGACAAAATCAAAAGAGGTAGCTCTTTTACTTTTATCGGAAGGAACTGATATTACTGTCAGAGACATTGAAGGAAAAAATCCCCTTCATTTTGCCGCTCAGAATGGCTATAAGGATATTGTGGAATTACTTGTTTCCAGGGGAGCCGGTATAAATAACAGGGATAATAACGGCCGTACTCCCCTTCATTTTGCTGCTCAGAATGGCAGGGAAGAAATAGTTATTTTTCTTGTTTCAAAAGGAGGAGACGTGAATATTCAGGATAATGAAGGTAAAACACCTCTCCACTGGGCGAAAACGAAAGCTGTCGCAGAAATACTTTTATCCCAGAAAGCTATTGTAAACAGTAAAGACAGTGATGGCAGAATACCACTTCATACTGCTTCTCAGACCGGTCGTAAAGAAGTAATGAAAGTATTGCTTTCAAATGGAGCCTCTGTGAATTTATCTGATAATTATGGAAAGACTCCTCTTTATTTCGCCTGTCAGAATGGCAAAAGGGATTGTGTCGAATTACTTCTGTCAGAGGGAGGAGATGTAGATAAATCAGATAATGACGGCAGAATACCGCTCCATCTAGCTTCTCAGTGTGGCTGTAAAGAAGTGGTTGAATTACTTGTAGAAAAAGGAGCCTCTGTAAATTACAGAGATTGTGACGGCAGAACTCCTTTATATATGGCCAGGAAAGAAGAAATAGCGGAATTACTAATATCAAAAGGATCTGATATAAATAATAAAGACTTCGAAGGAAAGACCCCTTTACACTGGTTTTCTCAGAATGGCTGTCCTGAAATAGTCAAACTCCTTCTGGCAAAGGGGTTCAATGTAAACCAGAGAGACAGCCATGGCAGAACTCCTTTATATCTGGCAAAAATAGAAGAAATAGCCGGTATACTTATAGCAAATAAAGCACTTATTAACATTAAGGATAATGAAGGAAGAAGTTCTTTACATGGATTTTCTCAGCATGGTAAAAAAGAAATTGTAGAGTTACTTATTTCCAGAGGGGCAGACGTAAATTTTAAAAGTAATTCGAGAGAAATACCGCTCCATCTGGCTGCTAAAGAAGGTCGTAAAGAAGTGGCGGAATTACTTATATCAAAAGGCGCAGATGTAAACAGCAGGGATTATAAAGGCCGTACCCCTTTACATGGCGCGTCTTACAATGGTAGAAATGAAGTTGTTGAGCTTCTTCTTTCCAGAGGAGCCATTATTGATGGCATAGATGACGATGGGTTTACTGCCCTTCACTTTGCCTGTCAGGAGGGAAGAAAAGAAGTAGCAGAAACCCTTATTTTAAATGGATGTACAGTAGATGTCAGAGCCAGTGAAGGTAAAACACCACTTTACCTGGCAGTACAGTACAGTCATGAAGATATAGTGGAATTGCTTGTTTCCGAAGGGGCAGATGTTAATGTAAAAGATAATAAAGGTGTACCTCTGTTGAAGGTGGCAGAAAATAAAGGAAATGAAAAGATAATAAAACTTCTTCGCGATGGCGGTGCAGAATAGTAAAATGAGTGAATAGTTAGTGAATAGAATACACTATAAAATGTTTATTCTAAATGTACGACAAAGTCAAAATTATGTTTGAAACAATAGAATTACTGGCCTGGATACTGGAAATAGATTTCGTAAGAACCTGTACTTTTTATAATTCCTGCCATTTGATAACAGATGATTGTCAATGTACTGACTGTCTTAATTATGTAAATGCCTGTGCACTTATTCCCCGTGAAATAAGGGATCTCTATGTATCCTTTGGCATTGATCCCACTAAAGAAGGGGAAGTTTATAATATTTGCATGAATGATGACGGAACCTGTCTTTACGGCGGATTTTATCATATAACTGGCAGAATTATTGAAGGTCCTGACTGTGTTGTCCCTGTTATGGAAGAAGATAATTCACAGGTCAGAACATTTAATCTT
>CALARM010000370.1 GCA_937888925.1 uncultured Synergistia bacterium
CGATTAAAATGAAAGGAATGTTTTTATGTATAAAAAAACATTATTAATTGTGGTTTTTTCTATGTTTATTCTTTCCAGTCAATGTATGGCAAATCTTTCTTCCTATATAAATAAACCTGAGTCTGATTATATGTGGGAAAAGGTTTCCGAAAAGGATGTTTCAGGCGGAAAAATCTATGAATTACATATGGTGTCTCAGAAATGGGAAGGAATTATATGGAACCATAAGATTCAGGTTTTTTATCCTGATAAGGTAGAACATCCCGAATTCTGTACTGTGTTTAATACAGGCGGCAATGGACATTCTATGGTTGATCTCGCAGGTATTACTCTTGCCAGATCATGTGGTACGCCTCTTGCCGTTCTCTGGAATGTACCCAATCAACCTCTTTTTGATGGAAAAAGAGAAGATGCCCTTATTGCTTATAGTTTTTTAAAGTTTTTTGAGACAGGTAATGAAGAATGGCCTCTTCTTTTTCCTATGGTAAAATCTGTTGTGAAATCCATGGATACTTTAGAAACTTTTACAAAACAGGAAGGTCTTACACAGGTAAAAAAATTCATTGTAACAGGTGTTTCCAAAAGAGGCTGGACTTCATGGCTTACAGGAGCATCAGAGGATGGAAGAGTTAAAGCTATTGTCCCGATGGTAATAGATACGCTTAATATGAAAAAACAGATGGAACGGCAGGTTAAGGTATACGGAAAAGTAAGTGACAAAATACATGATTACAGGGATACGGGCATACTGGATAAACTTTCTACTGAAGAAGGAGGGAGACTTCTTTCCATGGTTGACCCTTACAGCTATAGAGAGAAGTTAACTCTGCCGAAACTTATTGTTAACGGTACGAATGACCAGTACTGGACACTTGACGGATTAAACCTTTACTGGGATGATCTTCCCGGACCAAAATGGATTCTCTATGTTCCGAACAGCGGCCACAGGCTTGAAGATACGGGAAGAGTCATTAATACTGTTACCTCATTTATTTATACCATTTCAGGAGGACAAAAATTCCCTGAACCGGCATGGCATTTTAAAGATTCTCTTAAAGGTTCGGACCTTACTGTTTCGAGTGATATAAAACCTGTTTCTGTTACAGTATTTAAAAGTTGTTCAATGGAAAAAGATTTTCGAAATGCTACATGGGAATCGGAATCGGTCCGGGAACAGGGAGGTATATATGGTTACCATATGGGAAAGCCCGAAAAGGGTTACAGTGCCTTCTTTGGAGAAGTCAATTATGACATAAAGGGGAGGAATTTCAGCCTTTCTACACAGATAAAGGTAATGGGCAGGTGAAAAGTGAAAAGTGAAAAGTGAAATCATGCATTGCACATTATGCTACTCATTACTTACCTGTACTGTTTTCCCGTCACTGTTAAATACTACTGTACCGTCTTTATCTGTGCGATATATTTCAATATTTCCGTCTTTAAATCTCTTTATAGTCTTTTTATGAGGATGACCGTATTTATTTCCTTTACCTACGCTTATGACAGCATATTTCGGCGATACAGCGCTGAGAAATTCCGGTGTCGTAGAGCTTTTACTTGCATGATGACCTACCTTTAAAACATCTGCTTTCAGATCATAACCCTTTTTCAGCATTTCCTCTTCTGATACATCTTCCGCATCACCTGTAAGAAGAAAAGATGTTTTCCCGTAGCTGACTTTCAGGACTATTGAATAATTATTCGTATCATCATATTTATCGCTGTTAGGAGCAAGTATCTTCACCTTTATTGTATTGTCAAAATCAATATCTTCTCCTGCTACAGGCTTATCAATTTTTAGCTTCTTTTTTTTGAGTCCCTTCAAGACATCACCGAAGGTTTTTGTATTTTTAGAGACTTTTGGCATATATACTGTGCCGAGTTCAAAAGAATCTATTACTTTATCCATTCCTCCGATATGATCGCCGTCGGGATGTGTTCCTACGAGAACATCTATTTTTTCTACTCCCTCTTTTTTCAGATATGATACTACCGTATCACCGCTGCTATTCTCACCTGCATCGATTAACATGTATTTATTATTGGGACTCTGAACCAGTATGCTGTCACCCTGGCCAACATCGATAAAGTGGACCTTTAAATAAGCAGATTTCCCTGAAGAAACAGGAGTCTGGCCTGATGGCGAAGATACCTCTTCAAGACACCCTGAAAATAAAATAAAGAGAAAAAGAAAAAAAATCAAAAACAAATTTTTCTTATACATAACGGTTTCCTTAATTCGGTAACAGATTAATCTTCACCATTCACACTTCACTCTTCTTATTTCAATTTTTCCTCTGCTTCCGCTTCTGTCTTTACTATATTTATAATAGAAGTAAATCCTGTCATGTCAAAAATTTCTTTTATATGATCCTTCATTGCAAAAAGGACGAGTTTACCTTCAATTTTTTTCAGTTCCTTTGCTGCCATTAAAATAACTCTTAAACCGGAACTGTTTATATAATCAAGATTTGTGAAATCTATGGCCAGTCTCTTTTCTCCCTGGCCTATGATGGCTTTTACTTTACTTTCGAATTCCGATGTTGTTGTGGCATCAAACCTTCCGTTTAGTTCAAGAAAAAGTATATCTCCTTTTTTATTTTCCGACAATTTCATACAATTATCCCCTTTCAAATTCATATTACTCATATAAAATTATATA
>CALARM010000371.1 GCA_937888925.1 uncultured Synergistia bacterium
AAGGATAAGATATTGCCTCTTCTTCATTATCTGATTAATTTGAAGGAAAATGAGACTTTAATAAGAAGACATATGTCTGATATTATAACTGAAATGGAAAAAAATAATTGAGTGAATGGTGAAGAGAAAAAAACGGGTAACTGTCTTATGACACAGGTTACCCGTCACTGTTGAGGAGGTTGAAGATTGCTTACGCAAGATTGCTTGTTTTCAAATATTGATACATTTTTATGGAAAGATATTTTCTGTGAAAAACTTGACGGATATGATGATGTCGAATATGTATGGGATGTATTGAAGAGAATCAGGGGATATGTAGAGAATAATCTAAGTCCTGCCATAGAAGGAATTGTTGAGGATGGAGCTTTTGTAGAGGAAAATGTATATATAGGTGAAGGAACTGTTGTTGAAAGAGGGGCTCTCGTGAAAGGGCCTTCTATTATTGGAAAAAACTGCCATATAAGACATGGTGCTTATATAAGAGGTTATGCTCTTATAGGCGATAACTGTGTCGTAGGACATGCTACAGAGGTAATAAGATCAGTGTTTCTGCCATGTTCAAAAGCACCTCATTTCAATTATGTAGGCGATTCCATACTCGGTACAGATGTAAATTTAGGAGCAGGTACAAAACTGTCTAACCTTAAAAATACAAGTTCCGGTATAGTAATAAAATATGATGGCAGAAGTTTTCAGACAGGACTCAGAAAATTCGGAGCCATTCTCGGTGACAGATGCCAGACCGGTTGTAATTCAGTGTTAAATCCCGGTACAATTCTGGGTCCTGATTGTATTGTCTATGCCACTTCCTCTGTAAGAGGTGTGTATGCAGGCAAAACTATAATAAAATTGAAACAGAATGTTGAAACGTCAGAGTTTCGTTTCTGATATTGAAATCGTGAAACAGTGAACTATTGGCCCTGTAGTCACCGGTCACTGCTCACCGGTCATTGAAATGAATTCTTCCCTTTTAGGCTTAACACTTAAAAATAGATATAATATAATAAAACTCCTCGGCAAAGGCGGTCAGTGCTACGTCTATCTTGCCTTTGATACGGAAATTCAGAAAGAAGTAGTTGTAAAAGAACTTATTCATAAATCTAAAGATCAGGAAATCCTGGAACAGAATATAATTCTTTTTAAAAAGGAATATGAACTTTTACACAGGATGGATCATAAAGGATTACCGAAAGGTTATGATTATTTTCAGGAAAAAAACAGGCATTTCCTTGTTGTAGAATATGTGCCGGGAGAAAATCTGAAAAAGATTCTTGAGAACAAAGAAACAGAATTTACTGAACAACAGGTAATTGAACTGGCAATACAGATGGCGGAAGTTCTTATCTATCTTTCTCATATGAAGCCACATCAGGTGCTTATAAGGGATATTAAACCGGCAAATATTATGTTAACACCTGAAGGTATGATTAATTTTATTGATTTTACCATTGCCAGAGAGTCAGACCCATCAAAAACAGGTGATACGGTAAGGATAGGTTCTATAGGTTATGCGCCTCCGGAGCAGTACAAAGGCAAATCGGATATAAGATCAGATATATATGCTCTCGGAGCAACTATGTATCAGATGTTGACAAAACATGATCCTTCTATTGCACCATTTCAGTTTGAGCCGGTAAGGCACTTAAACCCTTCTATTTCTAAAAATATGGAAGGAATTTTAAAGAAAGCCCTGGAACTCGACCCTTCTCAGAGGTATCAGAAACCGGAGGACATACTTAACGATCTGTCTTCCATAAGGGACGGGAAAGATATAACTTTTGATTATAAACTGCTGGTTTCAACCTTTAATGAAGAACCTGAAACAGTTTCTTCTCCGCCACGGACTTTGCTTTTTAATGTGATTTCCTGGAAAGGATTGTTGTCTCTATTACTTATTTTATCTGTTCTGACTGCTATTATTGTAATAATATTTAGATTGAAGTGAACAATAGTGTTCTGTAATACCGGTCACCGGTCACTGGTTACTGATCACTGTAATAAAGGAGGATTAGATTTGAAAATCCTGGTAGTTGACGATGATTTTTTAATCCTGGATGTAATACAGGAATTTTTAACCATAGAAAATTTTAATGTTATAACAACATTAAGTCCCGTAGAAGCATTACAGATTGCAGTTTCCGACAGGCCGGACTGTATTCTTGCAGATGTTATAATGCCTGAAATGAATGGTTATGAGCTTTATAGAGAAATAATGAAATGTTATCCCGATATAAAATTTATATTTGTCAGTGGCAATGTCAATGAATATGATATAAGAAGAGAATTGAATATAGACGTGCCTCTTATAAAAAAGCCATTTACGAGAAGAGAAATTATAAATATGATAAAAAACAATCATCAATCGGCAGCCGGCGGCAATCAGCCGGGTGTGTATTAAAGTATTTCTGAAGTGAGTAGTGAGTATTGAGTAGTGAATAAAATTGGTAATTTCCATTCAATACTCACTACTCACTAAGAACCTATCCGAAAAGTCGCTCCATACCTTTCCACTGCCAGGCTCTTCCGAA
>CALARM010000372.1 GCA_937888925.1 uncultured Synergistia bacterium
AGTCCGAACAGATTGTGGAAGCAATGAAAAAAAGAGGCATATATTATGAATATGTCCTCTTTCCCGATGAAGGACATGGATTTGTAAAAGAAGAAAACAGACTGAAATTCTATGAGATTGCAGAGAAATTTCTGGCGAGATATTTAGGGGGACGGTGCGAGTAGTTTTTACGGATAGGAACAGGTATCGGAGATAATGATAACATGAGTAACTGTCATGAAAGAATCTGTGGTATGACAGAAGATGATGAAAAACTTGCAGGTAAATCAATTAAAGGTGATAAAAAATCTTTTGAAATACTTGTTAATCGTTACAGTAAACCTGTTATGTCACTGATTTACAGAATGACAGGAGATTATGACGGAAGCCTTGATCTTGCCCAGGAAACTTTTTTGAAATCATGGAAATACCTGAAATCTTACAGAGAGGGAATGAAATTTTCTTCGTGGCTTTTTAAGATTGCCGTCAATCTGGCAAAAGATTACATGGTGAAATATAAAAGAACCCTTAATCAGGAAGTATCTATAGAAGATAATCAATCTGTTGCATCATATAGCAGAAACCCGGAAGGCGGATTATATATAAAATCTCTTCTTGAAAGACTGGAAGAACCATATAGAACTGCAATTATCCTGAGGTTTATGAGTGATTTCACCTATGGTGAAATTTCGGAAATAATGTCCGTGTCACCTGAACAGGTGAAAAACTATATATTCAGAGGAAGAAAATCTCTGATTAAACTGGCCAGAGAGGAGGAGCTTTATGAATTGTCCCCTGGAAGATAAACTTATTCTATATCTTGAAAAAGAACTTTCAGATAAAGAAAGAGATTATTTTGAACAGCATCTTGAAGAATGCAATATCTGTAAAGAAGATATGAACATGTTCGAGAAAATAGATAAAGATTTTCACTGTGAAATTTCTGTTCCTGATGATTTTACGGACCATATTATTAATAGAATTGATGAACCTGTATCAACTGTGAATATACTGGTTTCTGCTGCTATTTCAGCCTTTTTTCTTGTTGTTTTCTTTTTCTGCGGATATTCAAATCCTCTGCCTGTAATCGGAAATATTATGGTAAGACTGTTTTTTGTGCTGAAAGACATGCCTCTTATAGAGCTTTTCTTTGCATGTCTGAAGCAGAATATGATATTTTTAATATTTTATTCTGCCCTTTTAATGGTTTTTATTACTTTTTTTACTGTCAGAAAAAAAGGTATTTTTCTTAAAAATTATGTCATATGAAAGGAGAAGTCTATGAAAAAAATATGTTTTTCTTCACTTATTATCTTATTTTTAATAGTATCTTTTTCTTTAAAAATCTTTTCTCAGATGAATTCTTCACAGGAAAGTTCTTCGGAAGACAGAGAAAATTCCCTTGTCAGGATCTTCGGTGCAGGAAATGCCGAGAGTGGTAAAGTTACAAATGATGTAGTTCTTATATGCTCGGAAGGAACTGTGAGGGGGACAGTGACAAGCGACTGTGTCGTTATTTTCGGAAAACTCCATATAAAAAGAGGGGCTGAAATACATGGCGATCTTGTGGCTATTTGCAGTTCTATAGAGAGAGACAGATGTGTAATTGTAAAAGGGGATACAGTAAATATCGCTTCCTATGAGATGTCAGCTGTTCCGTCTTTTATTATGAGTGTTTTCAATAGCTGGGATATAGTTCTTGCTCTGATAATACTCCTCTTATTCCGTACTTATGTCGGTAGTCTCACAGATAGATTTGTGTCCAATCCTGCTTCTTCATTTATTACAGGATTTCTCTGGTTAATAGGTTTTATACCTCTTATTATATTACTTGCCGTAAGTATTATAGGAATTCTATTTATTCCTCTTGTTCCTCTTCTGTATTTTCTTGGTTTTTCCTTCGGTTTTGCTGTTCTCGGACATATGATTGGAGATAAAATTGCTTCTGTTACGGGAAAAGAATGTAAAGAACCTGTAAGATCTGTGATTGGTCTTTTCCTGGTATTGATAATATTCAAATTAATAGCCTTATTTCCTGTTCTTGGCGGACTTACTGTAGAGGTTATAAAAATGCTTGTGAGAACCTTCGGACTGGGATTGTTTATAATGACTTTATGGGAAGCATCGAGGAGGAAGTCTTTCAGAAGCAGTAAATCGTGAGTAGTGAAGAATAAAAAATCCTTTCATAAAGGAGCAATTTTAGAAAAAGAATAACATATTTTATGAGAGGATTTTTTCTTTATCAGGCGAATGTCCGACTAACTTAATACACTATATTTATACTCATACCGGTTCAGGAGGAAATAAAATATGGAAAAACGAATCATTCAGGTAGAAGAAAAAGTCCCCTTTTTACAGGGATTACCTTTAAGTTTTCAACATTTATTTGCCATGTTCGGTGCTT
>CALARM010000373.1 GCA_937888925.1 uncultured Synergistia bacterium
AAAAGAAGCGTCTTCCTCCGAGAAATCTTGCGCTGTAATAATCTTCTTCAAGACTGCTTATTTTCACGCATCCACCGGAAGAAGAAGCGTGGATAAAGCTTGAATCTCCTATATATATACCGACATGAGATGCACCTGATGTATAGGTTGTGAAAAACACCAGATCTCCTATACGAAGGTCTTCCCTTGTTACAGGATTTCCCTGGGTAAACTGTTCGTCTGCCATTCTCAAGAGCTTTATACCGTTCAGGGCAAAAATTGTCTGAACAAAACCGGAACAGTCAAATCCTCTCGGCGTTGTTCCTCCCCATACATAGGGAGTTCCGAGGAAACTGTATGCTAACTGCACAATACTTGCAGAAAGGCCGGAACCTCTTGAAGAAAGTGTTGTATAATGATTATCCTGATTTGAATAATAAATGGCATTTTTTGTACTCTGTGAAGTGGAACCTGAAGATTTATTTGTATTTGAAGCTACCTGTGTGGTTTTCTTTGCAGTTGTTGTCTCTTTTTTCTCCAGACTTGGCTGGCCGTGATAACATGCTATATAATCATAGTACATCCATGCCTTTGTTCCGTCATTAAAGGCAACATATATCCAGTCACCTCTCCAGTTAAGAACATAGACTGTCTGATTTATACTGGCAGTAGAGAGAATATCTGCATTGAAAGAAGGTTTTTTTCTTACATTTACACTATCGGAACATACATAGCTTTTCGTTATATACTTCTGAGGCGTATAAGAAGACGATGAAGACGAAGATGATGACGAAGATGATGACGACGATGATGATGCATAACCGATATAATCACCCATAACCCATCCTTCATAACCGTCTGAAAGTCTTACATAACACCATTGACCTCTATCTTCAATAATCTTTATTTTTTCTCCTTTATTAAGAGCACAGAGAACACCATCCTGACGGGATGGGCCTGATCTCAGATTTACATCACTGGCATTTATTACATAATAAGAACCGCCGCCTCCGGAACTTTGAGCGGAAGGAATATAAAGAACATCTCCCGGCATAAGTACTTTGTCTCTGGAAATACCATTTGCGGCTGCCAGTTCCTCTGAAGTAAGTCCTATGGAATTTGCTATACCAGATAAACTATCCCCTGATTGAACCACATAATTTCCCGCAAGGGCATAAGAACCCGTAGAAAGCAAAATGGCCATAACAGCCATTACAAACAGAGTCTTTTCAATCTTTTTGGATAAAAAATTCATTTCCATCTCCTTTCAGTATCTAAAACAAAATTAACAGATAGCAGAATCTTTCCCCGGTGGCAGGTCAGATCTCAACACACAGATACGTCATTTAAACTAAAATATTAGAGGAATTAATATAAAATTTACTCAATTTTGTATCTGATTAGAATTTTTCAATCTTTTTTTGATATGCTTTTATAATGATTTTCGTAAGATTTGTATTTTCGCAAAACGAAAGTTAAAGTTAATTAAGACTATTCGATGAACTACGAAATTTTCCTTCTCAAATTTTTTAAATTTTTTAAATTTTTTATAAGAAACCGTAAAAATAATCTCTGAAAAAGTTAAACCTTTGACCATATAAGTGCAAATAAATCTGCCATTTTACGGGAAAATAAGATGGATTTTTTCAGAAGTCTGTCGCCTGATATATTAAATTTATTTTTAATTTCTTCTATTATATTTCGTAAAGAAAGTTTTCCTCCGCTGTATTCGTAAAGACATGATGAAAAATCATCCATAATAACCGTTGTTCCGTCTGCTCTTTTTATAAAACATCGATTATCTTCATTATACATAAGTTCACAGGTTCTGAGAGGCTTCCAATCCAGTATATCCTCTACCGGTATATCATAATAATCTCTGTAAAGATTATATCTTAAAAGATTATAAAAAACCTTTATACCGGGGTCCAGTTTAAACACGTCAAGCCAGAGGCTTACAGTTCCGTATCTATGGCTTATTTCAAAATGCTGCATTACAGTACGTCTCGGTATGGAAGGAAAAAGTTTTCTCATAGCCTCTTTTATTTCTTCTTCAAACTGATAGAGTCTTCTTACCAGCTCATATTTATCAAAATGTTCCGACTCGGTAAAAGGAACTTTTTGAACAGAAAGACCTCTTTTAAATTCTCCGTCTATAATCTTAAGGCCGTATTTTTCAGGATTTTCTGCTATATCTGTCATAGGATAGGGAGAAAGCATCATGGAACCGGTACAGAAGGCCCTTCCCGGAGCAAGTCCCAGAAGCTCTATGGCAAAATCAAGGCTTTTTCTGTAAGTATCAGGAGCTTCGAAAGGTCCTCCCAGGATGGTATTGAAAAGTACAGATGAAACACCTGCCTTTTCACAGTATGAAAAAACCTCTCTTATCTGGTCATGAGTTATTTTTTTATCGTAAGCTTTAAGGACATCGGCATGACCGCTTTCCACACCGAG
>CALARM010000374.1 GCA_937888925.1 uncultured Synergistia bacterium
ATACGTTCCCGGATTTTAACAATGATGAAAAAAGCGGATACGATATATGTATAGTTCCTCATGACTGTCAGTGGAAATATCCTAAAACCTATATAAATGATGATACTTTAACCGGATGGCTCAAAGATATTAAGGGGAAACTTGTTGCCTTCTGCGATGTTAACGGAGGAGTCGAACTTATAGATTTACATTCGAATAAAGAACTTGAAGGGAGAACCATTGTAATTGGCCCTTCACCCGGAACTAAAGCAGATGAAGATCCATCACAGCACGGGCTTATGACATATTTTATCATAAAGAAAACAAATGATCTCTATGAAGATTATCTGGATGAAATCAGAGACAATTCCGACGAAGCTCAAAATTTAACTATTGCAATAATAATAGATGAAATTAAAAAGAGGATGAATGAATTTCTTCAGGACAGAGGCCGTATGGGAGAGTTAACCAGTACCGGGAAATTGGACGGCAAGTCCATAATTATTTTGAGCAAATAATTGATATGTTACGGTTTTATATAAATAGTTGACTTTTATGTTATAATATTAGTAAATATTTTTGAAGGAGGTAAGTATATGGATCCATGGTCTAATATGTGTGGTATATTTTTTGCCATAGTTTTTCTGGGAGCCATAGGCCTGGCTGTATTTTTGAATTTTGTGCCTGTTCACCTCTATATCACGGCATGGGCTGCAGGAGTGGATGTTGGCCTGGGGCATCTTGTAGGAATGAGGTTTCGAAATGTTCCCCCTGATAAAATAATATTTCCTCTTATTATGGCATCTCAGGCAGGCATATATATGCCTATAAGGGAACTGGAAGATCATTTTCTTGCAGGAGGAAGGGTAAATAATGTCGTAAATGCCGTAATTGCAGCGAATAAAGCAGGCATACCATTAACACTTGATAAGGCAAGGACAATCGATCTTGCAGGAAGAGATGTTCTGGAAGCTGTAAAAATGAGTGTAAATCCGAAAGTAATAAAAACTCCATTCATAGAAGCTGTAGCACAGGACGGAATACAACTCAAAGCAACATGCCGTATTACTGTAAGAGCGAATATTGAAAAACTTGTAGGCGGTGCCGGCGAAGAAACAGTACTTGCAAGGGTAGGAGAAGGTATTGTAACAGCTATAGGTTCTTCTCACAGTCACAAAGAAGTACTGGCAAATCCTGAAATAATATCTGAAGCAGTCCAATCCAAAGGACTTGATGCAGGTACTGCTTTTGAAATATTATCAATAGATATTGCAGATGTAGATGTAGGAAGAAATATAGGAGCACAGCTTTCTCTTGACAGAGCAAATGCAGACAAACAGATAGCACAGGCAAAAGCAGAACAGAGAAGAGCTATGGCTGTGGCAAAAAGTCAGGAAATGAAAGCCCTTGTTGTTCAGGCCAGAGCAAAACAGGTAGAATCGGAAACAGAAGTACCTAAAGCTCTTGCAGATGCACTGAATACAGGAAGATTTTCCGTTATGGACTATTATGAAATGCAAAATATAATAGCTGATACTAAGATGAGAGAAACTATTGCAGGAATGAGTCAGGGAAAACAGGGAACTGCATAGAGAAAGGAGATACGATAAAATGGGTATATTTATGGCTGTAATTCTGTTTATAGTGTTTATGATAGGTGTAATTATATTATATTTTGTTCCCATACCTACATGGATAAAAGCTGTTTCTGCAGGTGTACATGTGAGCCTTGGTGATTTCATCGGAATGAGACTCAGGAATGTGTCACCTGATAAAATAATAGATCAATTCATCATGTTGCAGCGCGCAGGTATTCATATAAAAAGGCAGGAGCTTGAAGCACATTATCTGGCAGGGGGCAACATAGCTGCCGTATCTTTAGCTCTTATAGAAGCCCATAAAGCAGGTATACCTCTGAATTTTGCTCAGGCAGCAGCTATTGATCTTGCCGGAAGAAATGTGCTGGAAGCAGTGAGCATGAGCATAAATCCGAAGGTTATAAAAACACCTCTCATAGAAGCAGTCGCAAAAGACGGCATACAGATGAGAGCTACAGCAAGAATTACTGTGAGGGCGAATATTGAAAAACTTATAGGCGGAGCCGGTGAAGAAACAGTAATAGCAAGAGTGGGAGAAGGTGTTGTAACTACAATAGGCTCTGCAGAGTCCCATAAAAGAGTTCTTGAAAATCCCAATATGATTACTCAGAATGTACTCAGGCGTGGTCTTGACAGAGGAACTGCCTTTGAAATACTTTCCATAGATATAGCAGATGTAGATATAGGGAGAAATATAGGTGCTCAGATACAGATAGAACAGGCAAATGCAGATAAACTTATAGCACAGGCACAGGCAGAAACAAGAAGAGCCGATGCCATAGCAACGGAAGAAGAAATGAAGGCCCGTGTGGAAGAAATGAGAGCAAAGGTTATAGAGGCAGAATGTCTGGTACCT
>CALARM010000375.1 GCA_937888925.1 uncultured Synergistia bacterium
CACTTTTCACTAAATCCGGAAGGATTTATTTTTTTTATATAGAATAATAAAGAGTAGTGAAGAGTGAAGAGCAAAGACTGAAGAGGATTATCTCTCGCCGCTCACCACTCACCACTTACCACTCACTTTTATAAGGGGGACAGAGCAGTTACTGCATATTAAATGGAAAATATTTTAAACAAATTAAATCAAACATCAGAAATTGTTGGAAGTCTTATAGTTGGCAGAGATGGTCTTGTTATTGCCAGTAATGTTCCTGAAGGAGTTAATGCAGAATTGATTGGCGCCATGGTAGCAGGTGTCTTTACTTCAGCAGAAAGTTCTATGGAAGAACTCCGTCAGGGAGAAGTTCAGACAGTTATGATAGAAGGGGAAAAAGGTAAGGTAATACTCTGTGATGCAGGGGCTATACTGGTAGTTCTCTTAGATGAGGTTACAAACCTTGGTCTGGTAAGACTTGAAGTAAAGGAAGCAGTTAATAAACTTAAAGAGCTTCTTTGACGGAAATTGTCAGGATTTTTGACCGGGATTATCAGGATTTTGATGATTACCAGGATTTATGTCGGGGTTTATAGAAACTTATTCAAGGGGAATTAATCTTATAATTTAAAGGTATAGGAATTTTTATTTTTGACCAGGATTTATAGGATTTATGGGATTATCAGGATGATAAATAGAATTACTTTACTTGAATTTTCTAATCCCGGTAATTCTTTAATCCCGAAAATCCCAGTCAAAAATAAGGCTTTAGATGAAAATTATGTAGAGGCAACTTATCTAAATGATTTAAAGTGAGAGTAGCTATTGATGCCAGGGTTGTATCCTCCGGAAGGTCAGGTATTGGAGAATATACATATCAGCTTTTAAGACATTTTTCTGTTATTGATAAAGATCTGGAATATTTTCTTTTCCTTAAGAGATTTTCCGTTGATGAGAAAAGAATAAAAGAATTATCTTCCGGTTTCAACATAGAAAAAGTTTCTTCCTGTGAGGGAGGAAAGTTTTTTAATTTTATAAAGACCCACGGGGAACTTCCTGTGAGGCTTTTGTTTTTAAAGCCAGCTCTCTTTCACTCGCCAGGTCCTATAGCACCATTGATTAAAACGTGCCGGACTGTTCTTACTATTCATGATCTTGCTTTTTTAAAGATTGATGGTATTTTTGATAAATTTCAGAATAGCTATTATAAAAACTTTGTTCCTTATGTAGCAAAAAAAGCAGATAAGATTATTACAGTATCAAATAATGCTGCCATGGATATATCAAAACTACTTCATATTCCTGAAGAAAAGATAAGGGTAATATATAACGGTGTGGACGAAAGATTTTCATCGGAAAGATCTGCTGAGAGGGAAGATAATTTAAAGAAGAGATTTGGTTTAAGTGATTATATTCTTTTTTTAGGCGTCCTTGAACCAAGAAAGAATGTAGCCCGTCTTATCAGAGCTTACTCACATCTTTCTCCTGAACTGAATCATTATAAACTTGTTATAGCAGGGGGACATGGCTGGCTTTATGATGATATTTATTCTCTTGTAAAAGAACTTTCACTTCAGAAGAGAGTAATATTTACCGGAAGAGTAAGTGATGAAGAACTGCCGGACCTTTATAGAGGCGCTTCACTTTTTGTTTATCCTTCTCTGCTGGAAGGCTTTGGTATTCCACCTTTAGAAGCTATGGCCTGTGGTATTCCTGTTATAGCGTCTAATACCTCTTCTTTTCCTGAGGTTCTCTCTGATTCTGCCCGTCTTATAAATCCTCTGAAGGAAGAAGAAATAACTTCTGCCATGACTGAAATTTTAACAGATAAAAACCTGTATCAAACCCTGGTAGATAAAGGTTTAAAAAGAGTCTCTTTATTTTCCTGGAAAGAAAGTGCTCGAAGGACTTTGGAGCTTTACAGGGAATTATTATAACAGTGACCAGTGACCAGTTACCAGTTACCAGTGAAGACTGTACGGTGAACGGTGAAGAAGCGGTAAATATGTTTTATAGTGTAAGGTTCATAAATAAGTGTCTATTTTAATCTATAAACGATAAATTTATGTAATTGCTCACTGCTCACTGATAACTGATCACTGTAAAAGGAAGGTTGTGAATTTATGCCTAAAATCTGGATAAATCCTGCTTTTAAACAGCAGGAGGATAGCAAAAAAGTATCAGAAGAAAAAAAAATTGCCCTCAGTACGTCAGATAAAAAACTTCTTTTATCGGGGAAATCGAAAAATCTTGCAAAAGAATTCTTTCAGAATTTGATAGACAGAAAAACTCATATATCCGTTACTTTTTACGACGGAACCGGTGAAGAAGGGAAATTAAAATGGGTTGATATTCAGAGCATATGTCTTGAACAGGATAAAGGTGACGTAGTTTATGATTCTAAAAATATAATGTACTACCGGAGCTGACTCTGTTGATTATAGGTGTGAACGGCCATATGGTATTCCCTCCTGATATGCCTGTGTCAGGAATAGGACTTTACTCTTTTAATCTTCTTTCAGCTATGGCAGAACAGAAAATTTTAGAAGGATTTACCGATGATTTTTTAATTTTTTCTACCGGAAGAGGAAGATTGAGATGGAAACATATGCCTTTTACGTTTTCTTTATCGCCTTTACCGACATGGAAAAATATAATAAGAATCTTCTGGGAACAATGTATATTGCCTGTCCATATATATAAAAAAAAATTTTCGATTTTTCATTCTCTGGCCAATGTAATACCGGTAATGAGCAGTTATCCTCTTCATGTCCTTACAGTTCATGACCTGGCTTTTATGCATTATCCTGATATGACAGGACATGTCAGAGACCTATATCTTAAATGTTTAATCAAACAATCTGCTATTAAAGCTCATAAGATTATAGCAGTTTCAGATTCTACAAGACAGGACCTTATAAAATTCTGGGATATAGATCCCGGGAAGATTAAAGTAATATATTCAGGACTGGATGAGAGATTTATCTCTATAGAGCCTTCCTGGATAAACGACTATAAAATAAAAAAAGGTTTACCCGAAACCTTTATTCTCTTTACCGGAGATATGGAAAAAAGAAAAAATCTTATTATGTTACTCCAGGCTTTTCTCATACTTACCCGTGATTTTAAAATAAGTGCCAGACTTGTTATAGCAGGAAGAAGGGGTAATGATTATAAAAATATTATAACTTTTATAGAAAGAGAGAACCTGAAAAAAGATGTAATCTTTACCGGTTATGTTCCGTCAGAAGAATTACCGTTTTTATTTGCGTCTGCCACTATTTTTGCCTATCCCTCTCTCTATGAAGGTTTTGGATTTCCTCTTCTTGAAGCTTTTGCATGCAGAACACCGGTAGTAGCTTCTTCCTCTTCTTCCATACCGGAAGTGGCAGGCAATGGAGCAGTGCTGTTATCACCTTTCGAGCCTGTCATGTGGGCTATGGCTTTCAGAGAATTAATTTCTGACAGAGAAAAAAGAGAGGACCTTGTAAAAAGAGGTCTGGAAAGACTTCCTCTTTTTACCTGGCGTAATACAGCTGCTGAAACAATGAACGTTTATAAGGAAATTATATGAAATTATTTCGGTTTACAGATTTATTTTTTTATAGAATAAACCTGTTTCTTTGCCTGCTCTTTATATCTTTGAGTGTAATTTATATTTTTTCTTATGGAGTCTCTATTCCATGTTATGATGAACTTGCAATTATACCATATTTTGAAAAATTATTTTCACATTCTTTAACTGTCTCCGATCTTTTTGCCCAGCATAATGAACATAGAATATTCTTTCCAAGAATAGTAATGATCATACTCGGTATATGTTCACGATATAATTGTTTTGCAGAACTGGCTTTTGTAGAGTTTTTGTTTATTATAATGTTCTTTGTATTTTATATAAAAGGGGGTAAACAATTTGATTTTAATATAAATACCATACCTCTGTCATTCCTGATTATTCCTGTGCTTGTATTCAACTGGAGACATATAGATAATTTACTGTGGGGAGTAGCTATTATACAGGTATTGCCGGTTTCTTCCGGTGTTTTAAGTATATATTTTATTGATGAACTGTGTAATGCTAAATTGAGTAAGAGAAAAAAAATACTTTATTTTATCTGCGGTATTCTCTGTTCTACTGTATCATCATTTTCTATTATGTCCGGATTAATTTTATGGATAGTTGGTTTCCTCCAGTTAATAACACGTAGAAATTTGAGCAGACTCTATATAGTTTTATGGACTGTTACAGGTATTTCAGAGTGGCTTTTATATTTTTCAGGCTATAAAAAACCTGTCTGTCATCCTGATTTATTGTATTGTTTGAAAGAACCTCTCAATTTTCTTATTTATTTTTTTACCTTTGCCGGCGGAGCTCTATTCTGGGATGAACGTACTGCTCTTATCGCAGGTATCATAATGTTCTTTTTATTTCTCTTTTGTTTGCTTCTTCTTCTCGCAGATAAGAGGTTACAGTATAATTTCTTCTGGTTATACATAGCTGTCTATTCTTTATTGACAGCACTTTCTATCTCTATTGGCAGAAGCGGTTTCGGACAATCACAGGCTCTTTCATCCAGATATGCCCATATATCCATGCTGTTTGTTATAGCTATATATATGATGACCATTGATTTACTTATCCTGAAAAAAGATGCTTTGAGAAAATTTATTGCCTGTTTTCTGGTTTTCATTATATTAGTAAGTGTTCCTTTTTCTTATAAATATGGAGCTGATAGGGGAAAAGAATTTAAAATAAAAACACAGCACTGGGAATATATTCTTTTAAATTATAAATCTCAGCCTGATGAAGTGTTGAAGCAAATTGATCCGGTTACGGAAGAAGTAAGAAAAGGGGCTGAGATTTTAGAGAAATATAAATGGAATATATTTAAAGGATTATAGTTTAATATATAGAAAATTTCAGTAAAATAATTAAGGGGTGTAAATTTTTTGAAAAAATCAAATATAAGCGTATTTTTTCCTGCTTATAATGAAGAGGAAAATATTCCATGGGTTGTAAATAGTGCCTGTAATTTCCTGGATAAAGTAGCAGATAATTATGAAGTCATAGTTGTAAATGACGGAAGTCGTGACAGAACAGGAGAAGTAGCAGAAAAAATAGCATCAGAAAACAGTCATGTAAGAGTCATACATCACCCTGTTAACAGAGGTTATGGCGCAGCAGTAAGGAGTGGCCTTAAAGGGGCAATATATGACCTTATTTTTTTTACCGATGGTGACGGACAGTTCGATATTACAGAACTGACTGAATTTCTTAATCTTATAGATACATGTGATGTAGTCGCAGGATACCGTATCAAAAGAAAGGATCCTTTTTATCGCCTGATGAATGCCTGGGCCTATGGCACTATGATAAACCTTATGTTCGGACTGAATATAAGAGATATTGACTGTGCTTTTAAATTGATTAAAAAATCTGTTATAGATGAAATAGATATTGAAGCCACAGGAGCTCTTGCCAGTGCGGAACTCCTGATAAAGATTAAAAGAAAAGGTTATAAAATAGTACAGAAAGGTGTAAATCACTACCC
>CALARM010000376.1 GCA_937888925.1 uncultured Synergistia bacterium
CTGAATAATATTTATTTTTTCCTGTTCTTTTTCCTGAATAATATTTATTTTTTCCAAAAGTTGTTCATTAATAGTTCTCTGTATTTCTAATTCTCTTTCTTTATCTTTTTCCTCAATAACTCTGAGCCTTTCTATTTGTTGTTCATTAATAGTTCTCTGTATTTCTAATTCTCTCTCTTTATCTTTTTCCTCAATGACTCTGAGCCTTTCTGAATACTGTTCGGCAATAATTTTTTCTTTTTCCAGTTCTTTTTCTTTTATCATATCTTCAATTTTATTTATATCTTTTATATTCTTCAAATATTTATCCCTGTAATATATTTTTTCAGAACCGGTTACATATATTTGAAAGTTTTTTTCCAGAATATGATAGGATTTTATAAGCTCATCTGAAAGATTGTAATATTTGTAAATTTCTTTAAGAGGAATAAAATTCTCAATACCTAAATCATTAAACCCATATCCGCTTTTACATTTATAAAATATGAATAAAACTCTAAAAAAGATAAAAGAGACTGGTAAAGAGTCCTGGAAAATCCATTCATTATCGAGTATATAGTAATTATTGTCTTTTTCAATAATATTATCAAAAGTTGGATCTATAAAAGAAATGGTATGAAATTTTTCTTCAGAAGTTAATAAATTTAAATCTATGCCATGAAATAAATTGGAATTGCTGGTTATTATAAATTTACCTGTTGTTTTAAAAGAATTATTCAATAGATTATAGTATTTTTTTATTAAAGTGAAGAATTCTTTTTTATCCTGCTTAAAAAAGGAATTTAAAAGGATTTTTTCGAAACTCTGACCTTCAATGAATTCATAGGAAATATAATTATCTTTTTTTTCATAAATCTCCGGTAATTTTATTTTTTTGTCTAATATATTATCTTTAAGGGTAAAATAGCTGTTGTAAATATTTTCAATATGGCTATAAGCTTCTTTAGTCAGGGCTTTCTTTATAACCTTCTTTTGACCATTTTCTTCTATTATACTTGTTTCTGTTTGAAATTCTGGTAATCTATGTCTATTATATATACTGTAAATTACTTCCATGTTTATTTTGCCTTTTTTGTAATAATTAGAAAGGAATTAGAAAAAAAATCGAATTTTTTATTTTTTGTAATATTAAAAAATGCTAGCCGTTCATTAAATAATTTGTATCTATCACTATCATAGTTAGGAGCATCCGGTAATATTTTATTAATGTCAGGAAGATATTTATCACTAAAAATTTCGCCGGGAAATTTATAGTCAGGATAGGGATAGTAAAATTTTATATCAGTAAAGTTATTGTTTTTAAGTAATTCTATTATTTCTTCTTTCCCGAATGTTTCTACTGTATCTGTATTTATATATCCTTCTATGCCATCAAACATTTTTCCTGTATGATCTTCTTTCGCTCCGGAAAAGTACTTCAATCCAAATTTATTTTCTATAGCAATAATAAGTTTTCCTTCCTGCTTCATCATATTTTTAATTTTATTAAAAATAGTACTATATGGTTTTTTAGTTTTCATAAAACTTTTTGTATATTCTAAAACCCCAATTAGTGTTATGTAATCAAATTTCGTGTTAACTTCAATATCGATTATGTTTCCGACTATTATCTCTAAATTATCTGCATATTTATGCCTTTGTTTTATAATTTCAGCTCTTCTTTTGGAAAGTTCTACAGCTATTACTTTATTAAGTTTTTCACAAAAAAGCCCTGTCAGAGCTCCGCATCCAGCACCTATTTCAAGCAGATTAGCTTCTTTATTAAATGGGTACCATTCAAGAAGGTTTCTTCTTTCAGGGGAAAGATGATATAGAATTGGCCATCGGTTATCATTTGCTAAAATATTTGTAAAATCATCAGTTCCTTTTACAATAGATAAAATTTCTTCTTCTATATCTCCGTCTGAGTATATATCTTTACCTTTATAAAAATCTAAATTTAGCATTTACTTCCTCTTATAAGTTTAAATGTACTATACTTTTGCAAGATTTTTTTAAAAATCTGTGAAAGTATAGTAAACTATATAAAAAATTATTTACTTCAAAGTTTGGTAATATTGTAAATTATTTAATTTTTATTGTATTTTTGAGTCTCTGCGTTCCTGCGAAGCTTGACTATGTCCCTTAAAATAATAGTATGTTTTTATGTTGCTGATTTTATCATTCTTAACGTTAAAACTTTTAACGCCACTTGATGCATCTATCTCTGTTATAAAATATTTATTATCAAAGTAAGAAATATAATATGGAGTTCCTTCGAAACCAAATGTATTATACAGAGTTTCATATTCACCGTCTACTAAATTGGTTAAATCCTTAATACGTACAAAATCGGGTTTTTTTTCTCCAGAAGCATTTGTATAAGAGGATATATAAAAATATTGCCCTATTTTTGCAATATGATTCATTCCAATAAGTTCGTCGGGAACAGAATAACTTTTTAAAATGCTAAATCCATTTTTGTAATCTATTTTTAGTATGCTGGACCCGGACACTGTATACATATATCCATCTATTAAATTAAACGATCTTACATAACTTCCAAGCTCAGGGATTGTTTTAACATCAGTAATAATAGCTTTCCCTGACATATTGCCGATTGTATATATTTTTTGCTCTAAAGAGGCGATTACATAAAAGCATTTCGTATCATCATCATATGCAACATAATGAGGTCTGCCTGTAATGTTTTCTATTATTTGTTTTTGCTGAAATTTATTTTTATATTTAATGAAAATTTTTAACATTGCATTATCAGTATCATCTATAATATATAGTTCTCCGTCACTTGCAATAGAATGGCCGCCTTTTATATCTTTTGTTAAAGTATTCCACTTTGATATTTCATCTGTAAGATTATCATTATAAATAATCCGGTGATGATGACAATCAACAATAAAATATGTGTCGTCTATTTTTTGAATCATAGTTGGTGTATATAAACTTGCTTCCCAATTTGGCACTTTTTTATAACCTGTTATAATGAGAAAGATTAATAAAATCAGTAACAAATAGCATATTTCTATTCTTTTAAATTTCATACTCTCATACCTCAATATAATTTCATATACATAAACTAATATCAATTTTACTATCTAAATCATAATATCCAACCAGTAGTGAAGAGCCCGTAACTTCAAATAATAATACATCATATAATCTGTGATAAACGACAAAATCATCAGCTTCATATTTTGTGCACCCAATGGATAAAGCATATTGACCAGTCTGTATATTTAAAACTTGAGAAAATTCTATAATTACTACATTCCCTTTATTGTTACATCCTGTGTTTTTATATTTATACATTGTATTTGTTCCTGTAATTTCGATGCCTTTCAGGTCTTTAATAGTATAAGCAAAAATAGGGTCTTCTATAGTTTCATTAAATTTGACTTTCATTTTTATTGAAAATAGTTCTTTATTTATCAGATGCTGAGTTGGAGTATTATATTTATCAAAAATTCCAAAATCAATAATTTCTGCTTTATTGTTCCCGTACGATAATAAATTTGGATTTATAGAGAATTTCTCCTTGAATATTTTCACGTCTGGCTGGCGTTCAGGTTCAATATTTACAGGAGTATCTTCATAACAGTGGACAAGTAATTGTTTGTATACATCAACAGCATCTTTAGGATTTGTTTCTATAATTTTGGAACCATTATTCAAAACAATACCTTTATTACAGTATCTTAAAACGCTGTCCATGGAATGGGTTACAAATAAAATGGTCTTCTGTGCTTCCCTGAAGTCATTAAATTTTCTATAGCATTTTGCCTGGAAAGACATATCTCCTACGCTCAAAGCTTCATCTATTATCAGAATTTCAGGATCTACATTTATGGCCACGGCAAAGGCAAGTCTTACGTACATTCCGCTGGAATAAATCTTCACCGGCTGATTGATAAACTCACCTATATCAGCAAAACCTATTATACCATCAACTTTTTTATCTATCTCTTCTTTTGTATATCCCATAATAGTACCGCTGAAGTATATATTCTCTATACCGGTGAATTCAGGATTAAATCCGGTACCCAATTCCAGAAGAGCAGATATTTTACCATTTACTGTAATATTTCCCAAAGAAGGAGTTAATACCCCTGTTATTATCTTCAGTAGAGTTGATTTTCCTGAACCGTTTTTTCCTATTATACCTACTGTATCTCCTTTTTTTACTTCAAAATTTATATCATGAAGGGCATAAAACTCTTTATGATATTTCTTTTTTAAAGGATGAAGAGATTCCTTCAATCGATCCAGAGGATTATTGTAGAGTTTATATATTTTTGATAAATTTTCCACTTTTATGGCAACATGCTCATTTGAAGGGTTTAAATCAGGTAATGTTTTTGAAATTATTAAATTATTTGATTCTTTAACTTCTGAAATATTAGTCATTTTATTTTGTTATAAATACAGGCTGGCTCCAGGCACTGGTTCCATCTGATATGTTTATTGCTTTAACTCTAATATACAATTCATTACCCTGTATTTTATATTCTGACCCTGTTACATTATTTTCTTCTTTTAATATTTGACCACCTGTACTTATGAAATTAAATAGACATGTATTGCTACTTGTGGCAGTTATAGAATTATTTTTGACTGTAACTTTAATATTATTTCCTGTAGAAGCATAGAAATTGCCTTCTTTCAGAGAATTTAATATTTCTTCTTTACTTTTATTATCTGCATATAATACTATCCAGCCTTTATCAAATCCATCACCATTTATATTATGGCAGTCATCTACTGATAATCCGAAAATTCTTTTGTTTTTACTTAAAACATAATCCCATTGTGTTTCTGCATAAGCATTTACTACTCTGTTAAAAACTTCTATAAAATTATAGTTATTATAGCCATTTAATTCATCATCAGACATAACATAGAAACCTATCCAGTTAGGATGTGCTATGGAAATTAATTTATTATTATTTCTGTGAAAATCAATCACTTTTTGAACATCAGTATCTAAACTCTGCTGTTCAACATCATATGCCGTTAAATGTCTGCTTACTGTTTCTTCTACACCGTTTATGAATGTAATTCCAGGTATATTCGGATCTGCTGTGATATAATCATGGTCAGTAATTGAAATAAAATCATACCCTGCATTTTTATAGGCTGCCACTACTTCTCCAGGGGTATTATTACCATCACTATTTATGCTGTGGCAATGCAGTTGACCTTTGTATGAATTTAATTTAGGACTGTAGGGATTATCTACAATTATCCCATTATAGGTTGAAAATTCATTATTTGCACCACATCCAGAGAATAAAGTTGCAAAGAGGAGTAGAATGAATAGATATATTTTATTATAATTAAAAAAATTAGTTTTTTTGCGTTTATTCATAAATGAATTAAATAATTATCAGTATAAATAAGTGAGAATAATTATAACACTAATAGAAATTTTAGTCATTAATTAATTAAATTATTTTTTTATTTATTATTTCTTGTAACCATGGCGAATAGAATCTATATATTAATCAGTTTTTTATAATTTTCTATGAAGCAGCTGATAATTTTCAGGTAGTCCTTCCACCTTTACCTGTTCAAAATTATTCATAATATATTCCCATATGAGGGAATGTGTATTTTTAAATCTTAAATCATTTCTGCCATCAAGAGGAACATCTCCTAAAATAACCCAGTTAATATGTTTATTTTCTAAATCAGAAATCATTTTTTCCTGATTTTCTTCTGGTTCTTTAAATATAAAATAAATTCTCCATAGAGGCGATTTTTTTTGTAATATTGGATAAAATCCAGGCCAGTGAGGCGCAATAAGGACTTCTTCAGAATGTATAAAGTCTTTATTTATTTTTTTTACTGTTTCGATTATATCAGCAGTAGATTTATCTAACCATATGTCATCACCGCAAATATCGATTTTTACAAAAGAATCTTTTTGTGCACTGGCCTTGATATAACAGGGACTTACCATACACATAGTATAATAAGTCATAATAGAAACAGTAAGTAAAGATAAAAGACTGATTAATTTTAAGTATTTATTTTTTAATAAAAATGGCAGACTCATTAAACCTATTAGAAACGGATGAATGGAGTGAGTCAGATGTCCTGTGTCAGCTCGTGAAAAAGCATAATGCATATAAATAAATCCTGTTAAAGTTGTTGCGATGAGTATAGATTTTGTCTGGAAATTTTCTTTAATTTTTATTAAATAAATAACAAGTAAAAAGTAATATACAGGCAGTATTAAAAAAAATACACCTGTGAAAAACTGAACTTTATTTATATAAGCGACTTTCCACGGCCATGGCACTGGTAAAGTAAGATTTGTACTTCCGCGACTGAACATGTCCATTATTACGTTCATATAACTGCTGAAAAAATCCGGTATTGCTATAAACATATATAACATAGGTATATAACCGATTATTATTCCGGCGCTCCAGAGAAATAATTTTCTCTTCAACCCTGCTCTGTCTATTTTAAAATAGATGAAGAAAATCAATAATAAAAAAACTATGAAATTGTAAAGTCCATAGTTACGCCCGAAGAAAGCAGACAATCCGATAAAGAATCCTGTAATAAAATGCCATAGACCTGAAGGTTTTTCAATTAGACATAATCCGAAATAGATTGCCATCATCACTATAGTGTGTACAAACAGTTTATGACGGGGATACATCCAGAGTAATAATAAAAATCCTGCTAAAGACAATATCCACCAGGAATTAACTACCCGCCTGAGAGTCAGCAGGCCGAATATAAGACCAAAAAATTGAAATATACCCACAGAAAGTCTTAATGACATAATTCCATTACCTGATATTTTTGCTATGGTAGAAGTCCAGTAGTATCGACCGGGATCATAGGCCTGAAAATCTCTTATCGGTATCTCACCAGTTCCTGTCCTTATGGTACCGTACCATAAATAACCTTCATCTGCCAGATTAATAAGAATATTTCCCTGTAGCCAGAATGAGATACCTACCAGAATAAAAGCTATAGAGATGATTTTTAGTAAATCTAAATTGTCTTTAAATAATTTAATAAATTTATTTTTCATATATTTCTTTTATAACATATTTAGGATATTTTGATTCTTTGAAAAATGATGAAAAGGTTAAGCTTATAAATGCCTTAAAAGCAAGTCTGAGTCTTTTGTAAAAGCTATATCCTGAAGGACTTTTAATTCTTGGTTGCCGAATTATTTCTATAGTTTCAATATTTTTACTCAACATAGCAATAAGTCCTACTAAATAAGCTTCAGATTCTCTATTTTTTTTAAGCATTTTTAGTATATTTTTATTTATAGCAACGAAAAGACCTGTGTCAGACGGAATTTTTCCGCCTGTTGCAATTGAAAGCCATGTTTTGAAAATTTTAGAGGTAAATGATCTCGAAAATGATTGAAAATTCCCTTTTCTTCTTGCAAAAACAGCATCTGTATTATCTTTTAGTTTTTCCAGAAGTGATGGTATGTATTCGGGCGGATCCTGCAGATCTGCATCCAGAATAACTGCTATTTCTCCATGTGCATAATCTAAGCCTGCTTTTACTGCAAGGTTCTGACCGGAATTATGCTCAAAAGAAATTACTATGATATTATCACTCGCAAGAGCTTCTTTTTTAATAAAATCCAGTGAACCATCAGAACTTCCATCATCAATTAAAATAATTTCATAGGAAAAATGAAAACTTCTGGCTGTATCTTTAATTCTTCTTAAAAGTTCCGGTAATTCCAGTTCATTATTAAAAACAGGAATAATTATTGAACAATAAATAGTTTCAGTATCCTCCATGTTTATCAACTACATTTATTAAAGCTTTTCCTTTTATATATCTCTTTAGATTTTTCACAAATAATCCTTCCCATCTGAAAGGAGGCTCTTCTTTGCTTCTACCCAGATGAGGAGAAACAACTATCCGACTTTCAGACCATATCCAGTGTTCAGAAGGTAAAGGTTCTTCTTCAAAAACATCAAGTCCTGCACCTTTTATTTTATTTGCAGCAAAAGCTTCCTGTAAAGCCTTTTCATCTATTATTTTCCCTCTGCTTATGTTAACGATAATAGCCTGTGGATTTAAACTCTCTAATTCATTTGTTCCTATTAGATGATATGTGTCTTTTGTTAAAGGTAAGGCTACGAAAATGTAATTCATGTCTGATAAATATCGGCGCCACTCAGAATGTCCGAGTGTTTTTTCTACAATATTTTTTAGTTCTATTTAGATCGGA
>CALARM010000377.1 GCA_937888925.1 uncultured Synergistia bacterium
CTGTATCAAATGATACTATTTAATACATTATTTGTCAACTGCTTTAACCTCCTTTATGAATTTTATAAAATGAAAGTTATCCCCTGTTATGACAGTGTGAATCATGTGTACAATTATACCCGTTTCCCGACATCCCTCCTGCCAGGCTCTCTACATCTTCATCACTTAACTCTGATTTTACAAGTTCCAGTTCTTCTTTAGTAAAGGAAAAGCCTGCATCATTTACATATTTCTTACGTGACTCTACATCTTTGCAGGATGTAACTTCTTTCGCAAAATCCTTATCTGTCTTCATTTTTTCAACAAATGCCTTTGCCGCTTCCATGCTCATAATACATACCTCCTGATTTTTATAATTTGAAAATTAGTATAATATAAAGATGTGAAGAACTTATGAAGAATTTTAGAATTTTTTGTAAAGAATTATATAAGGAAGCAATGGATGGGGATAGATGTATGGATAACAGCGTATCGGAATAGCTTTTTTATAAAATGATATTTATTTTGAGCGAATGTCAACTATCATCTCAAAACAAAACAAAAAATTACTATCTTTAATATTGAGAAATGATTAATATCAGATTTACCTCTATAAAAGGATATTTTCAGTTATCTCTCGAAATAAAAAGATAATCACGTCAATAAATACAGGACAAATTTTATCCGGTATGAAAAATAAAGTAAAAGATAAAAGTGTTTCAAAAAACGATGCTTCCGGTGAAATAAAAAAAATTTCCCGGCAGCAGATTTTATTTATTCTTACGGCTCTCATACTTGCCCTGTCCTTCCGCCTGGCCCTGTCAAAATTTCCCGGCTATACGAACGATATAGAATCTTACAAAAGATGGAGCAAAACTGCCCTTAACTACGGAGTATGCAATATTCACTATCATGAAACAAACTGCGATTATCCTCCCGGCTATCTCTATATATTAAAAGGAGTGGCCTATCTATATCATTTTATCAGCCATGAACCGGATGATTCGAAAAATTTTAATATAATGATAAAACTTCCTCCCATGATAGCAGATCTGCTCTGCGGACTTCTTTTATTTTACTATCTTTTCCAGAAATATGACTTCAGGCAGGCTTTTTATGCTTTTCTCATATATATCTTTAATCCGGCAGTAATGACAGATTCGGCCATATGGGGCCAGTCTGACAGCGTGCCTCTTTTATTTTTCTTTCTTTCCCTTCTTATGTCTTTTAAAAAAAGAAATACTTTATCTTATATATTTCTTTCTCTGTCGGTAATAACAAAATTGCAGTATGTAATCACTGTTCCTTTTATCTTTGAACTTAATTCAAGGGGTAAAGACAGACTGCCTGAAATTACGAGAGCCCTTTCAATCTGCCTTATTACTGTTTTTTTCCTGTGTTTCTCCTTTGTTATCAATCACAGAGCAGGTCATATTATAAATACCATTTTCCTTACACCTGACAGATACAACAATCTCTCTCTCAATGCTTTCAATCTCTGGTGGCTTGTGGCAAAAGGACATGGCATGACTGCATCAGATTATACTTCTATCTTCGGAATTCTTACATATAAAAAAGCAGGGATTATACTTTTTTCTTTATGTTTTATTATGATTTTCAGCGTTTTTTATAAAGAAGAGAAAGAAGATTTTCTTATAGAATGTATTGCACTGACAGTATTTGCTTTTTTTCTGCTCCTGACCAGAATGCATGAAAGATATATTTTCCCTGTTATACTGCTACTGGCCATGTTATTTATAAAAAATTTCAAATATAAAATTTTATATGCTCTGCTATCAATCAATGTATGCTTCAATCTTCTCATTGTTCTGCAATGGATCTATCCTGTAAACGGTTTCCGCTTTCTCGATATGATTGATACAAAATTTTTGTCTATTTTTATCGCTGTTTTAAATATTGTTTTATTCATCTTGCTTTCCGTAAATATTTTTAAAAAATGCAATTCCCGCCTGATTATCCCTGCGGTTATTTTATTTATCATTTATATTCTTGCAGGCAATATGTATCATTTAAAAAAAGAAATCCATATAAGCCGCCTTCAGGAATTAAAAGCCTCTCAGGACTGGGGCACATTGCATAAAGATACTAATCTGGACGGAGAGAGGATATTTATAAAATTTTATCCCTGTGATTACGGCCTTTCCACCCATTCAAATTCCACTGTAACCTATGAATTAAATAAAAATTACTCTTATTTTAAATTTAATGCAGGTATAGGACAGGAAGCAGGAAATAAAGGTACTGTCACATTTAAAGTAATTCTTGACGGGAAAGAAGTTTACAGGAGTCCTTTAATTCATGGATGGGAAGAACCTTTACATGTTGAAATCCCTGTTTCAGGGAAAGACATTATGGATCTTGTAGTCACAGACGGAGGAGACGGCATAAACAACGATCATGCCGTATGGGGTAATGCAAAACTCTATAAATAATAATGCTGAAAAGCTTCACCCGTCACGGGTCACCCGTTACGCGTCACGATTCATTCCGGTAATGTTCCTGCTTTTAGCAGTCTCTTTCAATCTCTACTGTCTCTTTCCCGAGATTTCACACATTACACATGACCTGAATGATAATGTCTTTCACTACGGACTCGTTCTCAGATTAAACGATGCCCTCAGAGCCGGCAATAGCTTCTGGGACTGCTGGGTTCCTTACTGGCTTATGGGGTTTCCCGTATTTCATTATTATCAGTTTTTGCCTCATTTTCTGGTTGTAATCATTTATTATGCTCTGTTTAAAAGTATTCCTCTTTTCACTCTTTTTAAAATCATTCAGTATTTACTCCTTTCCACATTTCCTGTTTCTGTATATCTTGGCCTGAGAAAACTCGATTTTACACCTCTTGAAGCATCACTGTCTTGTTTTATTGTTTCTCTCATCTCTACAAACTGCCTTTACGGATGGGAATGGGAAAGTTATCTCTGGATGGGTTTTGGCATGTTCGGCCAGCTCTGCGGCATGTATATGATGCCTCTTGCACTGGGAGAAGTGTACCGGTGTGTCAATACGGGAAAATTTTATTTCAGAGCGGTTTTCTTTCTCTGTTTTGATTTCCTCTGTCATTTTTTCTTCGGTTATATTGTATCATTAATGTCTTTTTATTTGATCTTTACCGTTCCCGAAAAGAAAAAGATATTTTCCAAATTAAAAAATCTTTCTGTCATAGCTCTGTTCACTTTTCTTGTACTTATGCATATACTCATACCATTTGTCCTTCACAGAGATTATCATGCTCAGAGTGTGTATGATTCTTACTGGAAATGGTATTCATTTGGCCTGGAGCCGGTTCTGGAGAAATTCTTTAACGGCGAACTGCTGGACAATAAAAGATTTCCTGTTTTAACAATCCTTGCAGTGGCAGGTTTTTTAATCTCTATGTCGAGAAACAGAGACCATTACAGGACTGCATGGTTTATATTCATATTCGGTTTTCTTGCCTTTTTCGGCAAACCTTTCTGGGGTGAATTTATAAATGTTCTTTTTCCTATGGGAGAGAGTCTTCATCTACACAGATTTATAAATATTTTCGATTTTGGCTCTGTAATGCTTGCCGGTATAGCCCTGTCGTGGCTGTGGCAGAAAATAAATTATTCAAAAGATATATATCGTCTTTCTGCCTGTATTTTATTGACTCTTATCATAGTCTTCCCTGCCTTTCATAACAGATTTGATTATTCACGGGAAAATCTTTACTGGATAAAAGACAATGAAACCGCCCTGGCCCAGGATTTTCCTGATTTTTCTTCACTTATGGAGAAAATGAAACACCTTGATTATGTGAGGGTATACCCGGGACTCAGAGCAAGCTGGGGGAAAAACCTTAAAGTCGGCAAGGTAGAAGTTTATTCCATGCTACCTGTAAATAAAATAAATGCTCTCAGCAATCTTCCTTTCACATGGTCACTCAATGCGGATATTCAATGTTTTTTCGATGAAAGCAGATATTCTCATTACAGGCTTTTTAATATCGGATATGTTCTCTGTGAGCCCGGTATGAAATTTCCGCCTTTTGTAAAAGAGATAGAGAAAAAAAGTAAATATTCTTTAAAACACATAAAAGATACAGGTTATTTTGATCTTATCGATGTGCCGGTTCTCGTAAAGGGAAACAAAAATAGCGTGTGGGTTGCAAATCTGATGTGGCTCAGGAGTAATTATGCAGATAAAGGACAGCATATGGCAATTGATTTTGAGAACAGGTTAAATCCATCTGATTTTAAAAGAACTATTGTTATGAAAGACAGAGTTACTTTTATTGAAAATCAAAAAGAGAAAAATCTCTTCGCTGAAAATATTTTTGACAGAGAATATCCTTATACAGGAGAGAGAGGAAAGATACTTTCAGTTTTTACCGACGGATTTAGATATGAAGTCCATGTTTCTGCAGAAAAGGAATGTTATCTCATGTTTAAAATGACATATCATCCGAACTGGCATGTTACGGTAGACGGTAAAGAAGCGGATAAAATCCAGGTATCTCCCTATTTTACAGGGGTAAAAATTTCAGAGGGGGAGCATAAAGTTAATTTCTACTATGATCCCGGTACAGTGAAAAAGGTTTTACTGGTTACAGGAATAGTCTCTCTGATTGCTTTATTTTTTCTGGATCGTTACAAATCAGGGAAAAAAAATGAGTAGTGAATGTTATTCCCACTCACTACTCACCACTCACCATTCACTATTTATTTTTTCTGTTATAATAATGCCACCACCCGTAGGGTTTTTCTTTTGATCCCGTATATTCTGTCGGTCTTCCCGTATAACCTTCTGTAA
>CALARM010000378.1 GCA_937888925.1 uncultured Synergistia bacterium
CTGCCTTCATCGATACCTACAGAGGCAGCTACAACCTGTTTCAGATCCGGTATATATTTTTCAGGCACATTATCCAGTGCAAGGGCAACAGTTATCTTTTCGACTTTTCCTGTTGCAGGAACAATCTTTGTCTGATATGAATTAAGCTGATAATTAAAACGTTCTTCTATCTTATCATAATCGGCACCTTTGCCCGATGCTGTTTCTCCGTCACCTTTATTATATTTTTCTCTCAGTCTTTCCATACTTAACACATGGACTCCATTACTCTCCGGCACAACTTCATCTCCGCATGGTCTGAAGCTTCCGTCCTGATTGACCTGTCCTATTGAACGACCACCTATAGTAATAATTCCGTCACTGCCTGTATCGTTCTGGGTCTGAGACATTGTTTCACCTGCGCTGCCGGGATTTCCGTAAACAGTCATCATTCTTTCAGTGCCGTCAAAATTAAGGGACACATTGACAAGAACCTTTGAATGGCCTTTACCGAGTATACCATCAAGAAATTCCTGCGTATTTTTCGTATATTTTTCCTGAAGTTCATACTGACGTGCCTGTCTTACGTCCAGCGGGAGAGTTCCATTGGGGTCATCGCCTGCTATTACGGCATCAGAAAGGATTTTTCCTTCTTCATCTACTACAACTACATTCTTTTTCTCAAGTCCTTCAAAGGAATTTGCCACAAGTGCCATAATGCTCTCTGTTTTTCCGCTGTTTATTTTATAGCCGTCTTTTGTTTCTATATATACAGAGGCTTTTGCCGGCTGTCTGCCTTCTTCATTTTCAAAGAGGGAATCTCTGGGAGGAACTATACGAACATTTGCTTTCTTTATACCTTCCATATTTTTCACATCTCTTGCAATCCTCTGTTCAAGTTCTATTCTCCGGGCATCTTCTATCTGATCCTGAGTTGAACTGAAACCTGTTTCAGGAACATTAACTTCACTGGAAGGAAGTCCTTCACCGGCAAGTTGATCCTGTATGGTACCGGCCAGGTCTCTTCTGACAAGAATAAAAGATTTTTTATCTGCTGTCTGAACGGCGAAATCCACTCCTTCTTTATATCCTGAATTACTCAATATATTCCTCATCTGATCGATCTCGTCTGCCCCTATGGTATTATTATAAATAGAAATTAATTGCCTGTTAAAAAGATAATTATTATATAACAATCCTCCTGTTATAGCCATTATAAGAATTATACAGGCACCTATCTTTACGGAGAGAGGCCAGTTTTTAATTACCGTAATAGGATTGAAGAATTTTTGATTTTTGTTGTCTGACATATGATGATACCTCCTTAAAATTTTCTTCTCACCTATTCAGTCGTAAAGAATCTTAAAAAATTCCATTTAAGAAGAAAAATTTATCAAAAAGATAACAGGCCAGGAATTTATATAAACCTGGCCTGTTATATCTGCGTCTACTATTTTTTATCTGATTTTTCAGTTGTTTTATCAGATTTATCTCCAGAAACTTCTGAAGTTTCTTTTTTTATTTCCTCTTTAAGTATTTCAAAAAAAACTCCTATAAATGGGGCTATTATCTCTCTTGTATCAGGGTCAGATAATAGTTCATTTAAATTTCCTTTTATCTCTCCTTTAATATTAGAAGATTTTTCCGCATATTTTTCCATAGTATTTACAGTCAGTTCCGTAAGTTTCTTTTCCTGCTCTGTGGCATTCTCTTTTTTACTGGAAATTTTAACAGATTCCTTTATTGTTTCCATTGCTTCAGAGAATAACCTGTCAATAGCCTGTTCCCTGACACTTTCATCATCACTCGAAAGTTCCTGTGCAAGTTTATCACTCTCCGTAGTTTTTGCTTTTTCTTCAGCATAAACAAAAGTTATGTTTACCAGTAATACAATCAGCAAACATACAATCAGTTTTAACCTCACTGTAAAGCACCTCCATTAAAAATATAAGGGTTTCAGGCAAAAGACATTTTTTAGAGTATCGTAAATTCTGCCTTTTACCTGTTACCATAATGAAATAAATATTTCCCTTATTTTATTATAGGCGGATATTTATTGTGAAAAATTCAGGAATGAATTTTATAGTTTATAATTAATGAAATCATCTATTTAATAAATTTTCCAGTCTGGTTTTTACATCTTTTGCATAAGCACCATCCGGTGCCAGTTCAAGATATTTATTATAACCCTTTATAGCTTCTTCCGGTTTGCCTTCCTGTTCGTAAATTATACCGGTATTATAATAAATATCGGCATAAAGAGGATCAACTTTTTTTGCTTCCAGACAATAATAAAGAGCTTTTTCCATATTTTTACTGTTCATATAACAGCTTGCGAGATTAACATAAACCTCCGGAATAGAAGGATCTATTTCGAGTGCTCTTTTATAATATTCAATAGCAAGTCCGTATTTATACTCCTCCTGATAAACACTTGCGAGAGCTACGTAAACAGATGCATTGGATGGGTTTAACCTGAGTATTTTTTCAAAACAGAGGGCAGATTCTTCCAGCATGTTCTGACTGTAATAAAGCTTTCCGAGTTTAAACCAGACGACCTGATTGAGAGGTTCAACTTTAAGAACTGCCTGATATTCTCCCCTTGCTGCCGTA
>CALARM010000379.1 GCA_937888925.1 uncultured Synergistia bacterium
GCTACAGAGCAGTCAATAAAAAAGGAGGAAATACCTTTTATTCAGGCAAACCTACGGTAAGAATAGATTTTATAATGATAAAAGGCGATGTAGATATAGTAAAGAGTGAGCTCATACTCTATGATAGCTCTTTAAGCGATCATGTGGGTATACTTACTACAATCAATATAGCTGAAAAAGAAGATTCTACAATAGAAGAAATAAAAGAAGATTCTGAAAAGGAAGAAAAGCCTTCAGAGGAAGAAGAATGTGAAAAGGAAGAAAATCCATTAGAAGAACAGGTGAAAGAAGAAGACATTAAGAATAAAGAATAAAAACTGAGAGTGTATCCGAAAAATTTAACAACATTTTTTATAGACAGAGTTTTAATATATTCAGGAAGGCTTTTCGGACATGTTCTTAAGGTTTATTTTTCTTTCTGCTCATGGCCATTAAAGCAACAAGCCTGTTATTTTTCGCATCCTCATAAGACGGGTCAAGAGAGAGTGCATTATCAAAACACTCTACAGCCTTTCTGTAATCTTTCAGAAGATAGAGAGAAAAACCTTTATAATTCCATGCCTCTGCATTTTCCGGCTGAAGTTTTAACACCATATCAAAAGATTTAACAGATTCCTTATAATTCTTACCGAGAGTCAGGGCAAATCCTCTGTAATGCCAGGCATATACATTTCCGGGATCTTCTTTTATGGCTCTATCAAAAGAGCTTATTGCTTCTCCGTAATTTTTCAATAATATGAAAGTACCGCCTCTGTAATTCATGGCATCTACATTTTTCGGATCAATTTTTAAGACCATATCATAACATTCTATTGCTTCTTTCTGTCTTTCAAGACCTGCAAGAGAGAGTCCTTTACCGTTAAGGGCCATCACATCTTTTTCCTTATGAGCCAGAAACTTATCATAACACTCAAGGGCTTCTTTGTATTTACCCTGATTGTAGAGAATATCTCCTTTATACCTCAGGGGGAGTATATAATCGGGATCAAGAGCAAGAGATTTATCAAAAGCCTCCAGAGCCTCACTGTAAGAATCCATTTCCATACAGGCAAGGCCTTTTGAATACCAGAGAATTTTTACCTTTTCATCAAGCCTGAGTGCTTCATTATAGGCATTTACTGCATCTTCATATTTCCCGAGATGTTTCAGGCTTTCCCCTTTATAATAAAGAAGATAAACATCTTTCGGAGTAATAGTGAGGGCTTTATCGAACTTTTCAAGAGCCTCTTTATATTTACCCTCTTTATACGAATCCTTTCCCTGCTGCATGAGCAGGTCTTTTTCTTTATTGCCGGAACAGGACAGGGCAGAAAGGCCCGTTAACAGGATCAGGAATAACAATAAAACATATTTAGATTTCATAATAACAATTATTTTATCAGAAAGAGAAATATATTACAAGATACAAAGGAGGTAGGAGAATATTTTCTAATAGGCTCCCCGGCCAAAGATCATCACATAAAGAGTTTCAAACATTATTTCCAGATCAAAAAAGAGAGATTGATTTTCAATATAATAAAGGTCAAGAAAGCACATTTCCTCAAAAGTAAGTTCACTTCGTCCCATAATCTGCCACAGTCCTGTAATACCTGCTATTCCCTGTCCTCTTTTTTTATACCAGTCAAAACAGAGTTTATCAGTATTTTTAAGCATTTTAAAATCTCTTACAGGAAGAGGTCTCGGCCCTACAATAGACATTTCACCTTTAAGGACATTAATAAACTGAGGGAATTCGTCAATACTAAATTTTCTCAATATATTTCCTGCCGGTGTAATACGGGGGTCATTTTTCATTTTAAAGAGTGCTCCATTTGTTTCATTCTCCTGAATGAGGTCTTTTTTCATCTTATCTGCATCTGCACACATAGTACGAAACTTATAAACTTTTATTTCAGGACCTCCTTTATAAAGAGATCTTTTCTGTATAAAAAATACAGGTCCCTTTGATGTTAATTTAATGACAAGAGCAACAAAGAAGCAGAGAGGAATAATAAAAATACTTCCTGAAAGAAGGACAGACAGGTCAAGTAATCTTTTTATCACTCTCTGAATCATAAGAAATCTCTGTCTTTTCTGCTCCATAACCAGGGGGACGCCTGTAATATCTTTAATCTTTCTCTTTTTCATTAAATTTTTCACATAAGGGGATACCATTTTCAGATTAACTTTAAAATTCTCACAGGCTCTGCGTACAGAAGTATATTTCTCAAGATCCATGGAATCACTTACAATAAAAACCTGTTCTACATTATATTCCTTCAGAATCTCATTTATATTTTTTTCGGAATCTATAATAAATGATTTTACATCAGAATGATCTTCCATATCATTATTTTTAAAAAATCCCAGTATATTATAAAAATCTCCGTAAACATCTCTCAGTTGTTCTGCAAATCTACCTGCCGATTCGTCTGTACCTACGATAACAGTATTCTTGCTTCCCAGTCCCTTTTTTACAAAAAGGCGATTAATGTTATAAAGTATGGAATGATTTATTTCAAGTATTACATACATAGCCATTACAAAGATCAGGATAACGGCTCTGGAAATATCGGAAGATTTTGTTATATAAAGATAGGCCATTGTTAAAATACCCGTATAAATACAGACTCTTCCTATCTGAGATTTCTGCCTTTCAAGGGATGCTTTAAAAACTCCCCTGTAAAGACCGAGGAATACAACACTGGGAAGAAATATAATATTTGCAACAAGAAGGGGTTCTATATAGGTAAAGATATTATATCCGGGAAAACGAAGATTAAGTGATATATAAAAAGCAAGGTTTAAATAAAATATATCAGAAAAAAACAAAAGCAATACAAAAATAAAAGGCCAGTTTTTTTTCAGAAATGAATTGTATATAATGTTATCAGAGAGGACAATCTTTTGATTGCAGGAAAGAGGAGAGGACTTTTTAAGGTCAATCCCTTTTTCTGCAACATTTATAACATCCATTTACTAATTCTCCGTAAAAATAATTTATAAAAGAGAAAATAAAATATAATCTATTTTAATAATTTATCATATTAAAATATTTTTTACAAGGCTTAATAAAAATTTTACAATAAAAATTAGTATACATTTATAAAAACAAGTTAATCTTATCTGGAAATAAGAAGTAAAGACATTAAAGGATATAAAAATATATAAGGGATAAAAAAGAATGGAATGAGAAGAATAAAAAAAAGAAATCATAAGAAAAATCTATAAAAAACAGATAAAAAAAATAATCTAAAAAATCTTTAATTATTATATTCCCAACTTTTTAATAATAAGTTATAATACACAGATTAATAATAAGTTATAATACACAGAGAGGTTTTTCATGACGTTAATATACTATAATTGATATAGTAAATAAAAGCAAATTATGATAGAAAAAGAAGATATAATTTTACATACACTGCACGAAGATATGGGCAGTGATGCAATCAATAATGTAACAAAAGATTTATCTGCTTCAGAATGGGATTATTTATTTTCTTTTTCAATGAGCCATGGAATTTTTCCTGCTTTTTACAGAAAGCTTTCAGATCTTAAAATAGAAAATATTCCTCCTGATATAAGAGAAAAATATAAACAGTTATATTTATCAAATCTCCACAGAAATATGGTCATGGAAAATGAAATGTTCAGGGTTCTTTCACACCTGAAGAAAAACAATATTCCTGCAATACCTCTTAAAGGGCCCGTAATGGCAGAACTCCTGTATAAAGATATAGCGTTAAGGCCTGCTCCATGTGATATGGATATACTGGTTCCTTATGAAAAAGTCAGAGAAACAGAAAAAAAACTTGAGGAAATTGATTACATTCCTTTCTTTGAAAGTAATTTCAACGAAGTGGAAGTAAATCTTTTAAAAAGAGGTTATAATTTAACCCTGAATCAGGACATGATTGATATTATGTATAAATACAGGAGTGAGCTTAATTTTAAAAAAAAATCGAAAGCCTCTATAAATATTGATCTTCACTGGGATTTCCTGGGTAAATTCCTGAATATGAGAATTAATGATCTATGGATAAATGCAAAAGAAATAAATATAAATAAAAAGAATATACTTATGCCTTCCATGGAAGATCTTTTTTTCATTTTAATGTTAGCTTCCATAGCCAAGTACGATTATGTTCCTCTGAAATATATTTATGATATACATAAATTAGTAATTACTACAGGCAGGGATTTTAACTGGGACAAACTTATAGAAAAAGTGAGAAAAGATAAGCTGGAACATGTTCTTTATTTTACCCTGTGTATAACAGAAGATTTATTCAAAACACCTTTTCCAGAAAAAATAATAGAAAAATTAAAACCTGATTTTCTGAAGGAAAAAATACTGAAAAAATGGCTCAATAAAGATATTATATTAAATCCAGAAAATAAAATTTCCTCATCTTACATATGGCGTTTTCTTACAGTCAATTATCTTTATACTGATAATTTTTTAGATTTTATAAAACTGACGTGTTACAGGATTTTCACTCCTTTCTCTGAAGGTATTGAGCTTTTACTTGAACAGAAAGCTATAAAAAAATTTAATAAATATTTTAAAAAATTTATTTTTACAAAAAAACTTGTTGAAAATTTATAAAATTTGAATTATAATCTGTCTAAATTAAATATAAGGAGATTTTAATATGAACAAAAAACCTGTAGCAAATCCATTGATAGTCCTCCGTGTAGAATTCGACGACTGGGCAATACTTTTCGATCCCGACACAGGAGATGGTTTTACAATAAACCCTGTAGGAGTATTTATCTGGAAAAAACTTGACGGAAAAAATACAATAAAGGATATTACAGAAGAAGTAAGAAAAGAGTGTGAAGAGGTGCCTCAGGAAGTGGAAGAACACTGCACTGAATTCATTGAAGAACTGATAAAAAGAGGCCTTGCAGGCTATGAAGAGGTAAAGGTCTGATTTAAAGGGGAAATTTATAAATGAAATTAATGTATACACCGAAATCTATAGATCTGTCCATAACAAATAAATGCAACCTCCGATGTAAATACTGTTTTCATTTTACAAGTGAAGGCGATACAGGGCAGGATTTACCACTGGAGGAATGGCTTACTTTCTTTAAAGAACTGAATGACTGTGCCGTCATGGATGTATGTCTTTCAGGGGGAGAGCCTTTCTGTCGTAAAGATTTAAAAGAAATCATAGAAGGTATTGTGAAAAACCGCATGAGATTCAACATATTGAGTAACGGCACCCTTATTACAGAAGAATGGGCAGAATTTCTTCACTCTACTAGAAGGTGTAATTATGTGCAGGTTTCTATAGACGGCTCTATCCCGATAACTCATGATTCTTTTCGAGGAGAAGGTAATTTTAAACGGGCCATAGAGGGAATAAAGCATTTACAGAAACACAATGTATCTGCTACAGTAAGAGTAACAATCCATAAACATAATGTTCATGACCTGGAAAATATAGCTAAATTACTTCTTGAAGACATAGGCCTTCAGTCATTTTCAATAAATTCTGCATCCTATATGGGACTGTGCAGACAGTATACAGATGAAATCATGTTATCTCCCGAAGAAAGAACCCTTGCAATGGAAAAACTCATGGCCCTTGTAAAGAAATATAACGGCCGTATAAGCGCCACTGCAGGCCCCCTTGCAGAAGGAAGGGCATGGCTTGAAATGGAACAGAACAGAGTGGAAGGAAAAGATCCTGTTCCCGGGAGAGGATTTCTTACAGGATGCGGCGGGCCCATGAGTAAACTTGCAGTAAGAGCAGATGGAATAATTGTTCCCTGCAGTCAGATACCTGGCATTGAACTGGGCAGGATAAATAAAGACAATCTCAAAGATATATGGCAGAACCATCCTGCACTGAATAAATTCCGGGAAAGACGGGAGATTCCACTGGAGAAATTTGAATACTGTAAAGGGTGCGAATATATAAATTACTGCACAGGAAGCTGTCCCGCTCTTGCCTATAATATATTCGGCAATGATGAACATCCGAGCCCTGATGCATGTATAAAGAGGTTTCTGGAAGAAGGTGGGAAATTGCCTGTTGTCTGAACCGGAACGGGCAGGATTTTATAATCGTTATGTAATATAAGGTCAGAAAGGGGGATAATATATGAAAAAAACAGATTCTTTAAGTCATTTAATTAATTTAAGAAACGATATTATCTTCAAGTTTAG
>CALARM010000380.1 GCA_937888925.1 uncultured Synergistia bacterium
TTTAAGCTGTTAAGTTCAGTCAAGCAATTTCTTAATAATCATCTTTTTATATTATTGAATTAATAATTATTTCTGGGATATACTGAGGTAAATACTTCTATAGAGGTTTTAATTTTACCTGCATCAAAATCCTGTTCATAAGGTAACTTTCTATCTCCTATATTTCTTGCACAGATGAGTTTTATATTTATTAAATCTCCCGTTTCGGTTATTTCAAATTTTTCCACACTTTTTGCCATAATTTTTGCATCTTTATTTATAGTGAAATCAACATTTTCCGTATACAATACGGGCTTTTTTGATATGCCAGCAACCGGATGAGTTATTTTTTTTCTGTAAAGAATTTTAAATTTTCCATCATCTTTACAAAAATACATTATATAGGCATTCCATAAAGGAGTTCTTGTTATTCTGTCTATTTTAAATTCTCCTTTTTCATTCATCGCAGAATCAAAGGCTATATAATTCAGATTATTATCAAATACGCAGGAATAGCGACATGATAACTTTAAATCTGATTTTAGCCTCTCCATTGTTACATGGGCTGAATTCTGTACATCTGAAGTTGTCTCCCCTATCTGCCAGCTTTTTAATCCTATATTTAGAAGAGCAAAAACTGTAGCCATTATTAGAGAAAATATTGTAACACTCATTATTATTTCAAGTAATGTATGGCCTTTTCTTTTTGAGAATTTTATCATTATTTTATGAGAACCCCTTTTTATATTAAATACTAACAGGCATGACCGATTTGGTCACAACAAAGAATGAGAATTTGTTTCTTCCGTCACGCGTTACGCGTTATGATTCTCATATAAAAAAGTGAGAGCTATGAGACAAAAAGACATTTCAATCTCTCACTTTTTTAAAGATTAGGTTCAGTATAAATATAACTCCCAATAGTGATACTTCTTTTTCCCTGTTCTTTCATTGCTTCCCAGCTTATATTAAGTTTTACCTTTATGAGACTTTTCCCATCGGAAATATTTAAAGCGTTCAAATGAGGTTTATATATTACCTGGGTTATCACTTCCATATGGTAGTTTATATTATTCTGTACAAGAGAAAAATTACTGATATTATTCAGGCCGTAATCATTTTTTATTATCTCATAAGTAGCTCTTCTCATTTTTTCAAGCTGCTGTTCTCCAAGACTGTATCCAGGTATGAGAGCCTGATTTTTCTTTAAAGCTACAAGACCTTTCGCAAAAAATCCTGCCGTACTTATGATCAAAATTCCTGCTATAGCTATGGTAACTACCAGTTCTGACAGTGTTAATCCTTTACTACATCTCATAATAACATTTTACTTTCACAGGGAATGAATAGTTATAACCGGTTGCTTCTTCTAACAGTCTGGTATAACCGTTGTAATTCCTGAAAAGAACATCTTTTTTCGGAAGCCGTAATTTTATGCTTACAGGATAGGCACCGCCAATGGTTAAATCATCACTTTTATTCATATCTCCGGAATATATGGCTACACCCATGTTTGGTCTCGGTTGCTGGGGAAGTTTTCCAACAGGAGCACTTGTTATGTCAATAGGTGGCTTCATAATTACATCATCCTGAGAATAAAGAAGTCCGTAGAAATGAATTGTCTCCTGCTCTATTGACGATATGTTTATTGTGAGATCATCTGTACTTAACAATGCAAGAGCACCGTAATTTTTGTCTAATTTTGCAGATAAAGTCCCATCACAGAGAATTGTACCTGTCCCTATTATCTGTCCGTCAAATGATGTATTACAGTTTGAATATATTGTAGTAAATTCCGGATCACCTGTCCCCGGTCCACCGCTTCCCTGTGAAATTTTGACGCCGTTATCATTTCCGCCACCTGTACCATTTATCATATCTAAAGTATCAACTGGCCCCAGTCTTATCAGGGGATTTGCATATGATATATCTTCTTCATGAATTTGTGTCATGCCATTATTACCTGTTACATATTCACCTGTAAGACCGGCCCCTGTCCCTGTTGACGTTATATCACCTGTTGACGCTTCAATTACTTCGTCTCCTTCTATTACAGGTATAGCAGGGAAATCTGCTGCAGCAATATTTGCAGGAACGCTATTTTCCTGTGTTCTTCTGTTATTGTAATTACCAAATGTTATATTGAAATTCCTGACTGAACCTTCCGGATTTACCAGTATATCTTTTTTTATTATAACATCTCCTGAATCTAAATCTATATCAAACCATTCATCTCTCTCGTGTATACTTCCGTCAGGATAGGTCATACTATATGCATAACCTGTAAATGTTTTTTTATCACTGGCTTCTTTACTATCTTCATATAAAGCTTCCCTGTTTACTGTGTAAACTCCCGGTTTTAATATTTCTATAGATGATGAAGTTCCTGTCCCCCGTGCAATCATATCTTTTATATCAAGATATCCCTGTGGTAATTTGCTGCTGCCCTGAATAGATGATGTAGTATCGGCATCGAAGTTTACCGAAAGAGGCCTGTTTATTATTCCAGGTGTACTTATTACACCTTTTATATAGCCTTTACTTTCCGGATCGATATGTCCCATAGAGACTTCCATATTATGTCCGGATGTAATAAAGGAAATACTTGGTATTTCATCATCTACATAATTTGACTGTATCTGTCCGCCTTTATCTTTTGTGCCGGGATCCATATAAAGTTTGGGATCATCTATAAGTATAGGGCCTTCTGAAGATACATGTTTATCAAAAAAATCACCTCTTACAAGTTGAACTGTATAGTATTTACTTAATTTGTTTCTGTTATTCTGGTCCATTACAGTGGCTTTTATGATAATTTCTGCCGTATATGGCGGTACCACAGTTCCAGCAGGTTCAGTATTTCTTGCTGCTGATATTATTTTTGTAAGATTATTAATTGAACAATAATCTTCAGATGGATTAAAGGTTATATAAAATTTACCTTTAATATCATTCAATGTATGTTCTCCATTTTCTGCCCATGCAGGATTTTCATTTAATTTATAAGTTACATAGGCTATACCTGCCTCCGCTATCTGTCCGAGCATTACTCTGGTGGCATTATTTGCGGCAAAGGTCTGACTTCCTGTTACGATAGTACCGAAGGCTGATATAAACATAACGAGAATGACCATGATTAATAATATACTTATTAAGGCTATACCTTTTTTTGACACATTTAACATACATTTATCTTCCTTTCTTTTTTTTATATTATTCCCATATTAAGTTTATTCTTTACTGTAACAGGGAAGAATAACTTATTGAGCCTATATATAAATATTATCACAGAAAATATTATATTTGTAAATAGTTTTTATAAATAAAAAAAAGTTTATTGTAAATTTACTTGTTTTTTACAGAATTAGAATTAATATTTTCTCCATAAGATTTAATTTTCTGTTATAATTATAGTGTATTTCATAACTTATAGAATTCAAATAATTCGTGATGGGTAATGCGTAATGGGTAATGGGTTTTTACCTTCTTCAAATCATGCATCATGATGTTATTAATTATAAAATGTTGTGAAATTAACTATAAACATATCTGAAGATTACAGAATTTTGTAAAAAAATTTTCCTTGTTATACATCTATAATATAATTATATAGATTGTTATTCTATATAATTAAAATCTATATAATTTCAATATATATTATGCTTAAGAATTTATATAAAAATTTTATAAGAAAATTTACTATTCCCGCATCTATAAAACTTCTTGAAGATCCGTCACAGGATGTAATGGAAAAGGCTTTCTATTCTCTTGTAACAGAAGGTAATGAAGCTATAAGATTTCTTGAACCATATCTGAAGGATAAAAGAAAAATTGTCGGAAAAGCTTTTGATGATGACAATACGGTATTTACCCGTTCAAATAAAACTCAAAGGGAGATTATAGCAGAGATACTTTCTATGATAGGCACAGAAGAAGGAGTGAGAAGTCTTATAAATGCAACCTGTCCTGATGATATCCCGTGGCAGAGATTTCTCCAGAAAAAAATTGCTTCTACCGGCGACATTGCTTTACTTCCTCTGTTTCATGCTCTTCATACGGGAGAAAGAGATAAACAGCTTCTTTCTGCAGAAGTTCTGGGACTTATGGGAAATAAAAAAGCCCTTTCTCCTTTACTTAAAGCTCTCCCCTGTTCGGAACACAGGGTCAGGGTAGCAATTATAGATTCTCTCGGCCAGCTCAGAGCTCCTGAAGCAATAGATCCTCTTTTAGATTTACTCGGCGGACAATGTAATGAAATAGAAAAAAATACAATAAAATTTGCCATGTCGGAAATAGGTTCTCCCGCTGTAGATAAGTTGCTTTTATCTCTTAATGCGACAGATCTTACATTTAAAAAATCAATCATAGAAATTCTCGGGAATATAAATGATAATAGAATAGCTCCTGCTCTTATGGAATACCTCAGGTTTAAAGATGATAAAATTTCTTCTGCTGCAATTTACTCTGTCGGTAAAAAAACTGAAGCATTGAATTTAATTCTGGAAGGCCTTGAAGACAGTGATCCTTATTTTCGTATGAACTGTGCATCTGTTCTTGGCAAAATGATTTCCCTTGGCAGTGTGGACGCATTGATTAAAGCCTGCGGGGATGAGAATGAGTCTGTCGCCAGAAATGCTATAAGAGCCCTTGGTGAAACAGGTTCGGATCTGGCAAGAGATAATCTTATGAAATTACTGAAAAGCAATAATTATTACCATGGAAAAACAGTAATGGAAACCCTTGCCAGGATGAGTGACAGAGCAGTTCCTCCTCTTATAAATGCCCTGTCAGACAGAGATTTTGCTGTGAGAGAGAGGGCTTCATATTCTCTTTCTAAAATAGGTCAGAGAGCTATAATTCCTTTACTTGAAGCAGTCAGATACAGAAAAGAACTGAAGGAGTGTGTCCGTAAAATATTTAAAGAAATAGGTCCTCCTGTAATTCCCTGTGTAATGAAATTTCTTTCTGAAAAAGATGAAGATTTATTTGAATTTGCTTCTCATGTTCTTTCAGATCAGGGTGAATCTTCTCTCGGCCCTCTTCAGAAATTATTTTTTGATTCCCCTCACTGGCCTGTAAAAAAGAGGGCAGGTCATGTGCTTTCTATGATAGGATTGAAATCTCTGAATATTTTAATTAAAGGTCTTAATGATAAATCTATGAGAGAATTTTCGTCTCATCTTATTTCCTCTATAGGTCCTTCTGTTATAAACCCTCTTACAGAATCTTTTGAAAAGGTAATTTATCCTGAATATATATCTAAAATTTTTTCTTCCCTTGGACCTTCTGTTATTCCGGAACTGTTAAAATATATGGATAATGAAAATGATATGATAAGAAGGTATACAGCAGACGGAATCATTCGTATGGAACTTTCTGCTGTAAAACTTCTTTCCAAAATACTGGAAGGGGAAATTCTGGAAAATAAAAGACAGAGACTGGTTTTAATAATCATAGAAATACTCAGAAATTATAAACCGGCAGATAAAAGATTATCTACAATGGAAATAGACTCCCTTCGCTCCGGCATAGAGATTTTAAGGAAATACAGAGAAAGATGCGGTTCTTCTGTAGTTACTCTTTTCGGTGTTAAATGGGGAAAATCTGCGGAAAAATTACTTATTGAAGCAATGGATGTAAGTCCTAAAGATCTGGTTATCTTTATGGATGATGAAGATGATGGCCCTGAAGAAACATCTATAGAGATAATTGACGGACAGACTCCTTAAATATAGTTTTTTCATGTGAATTATATTTTGTATATAATATGGTTGTATACAATGTAATGTATGTTATACAATTGTATATATTTAAAGTGTATAGATATAGAAATAAGATAAAACTAACTATAATTTAAAAAATTATTTCAGAAAATATTATACCTGTCGATATTTATTATAACAGAAAATCAGTTCCTATGGATTATGTTACTATAGATGTGGTGGTGTGTTAATGAATGGTTTTATTAAAAAGTTCAAAAATATAGATATTAAGAAAGGAATTTTATGAACATCCCTTATAGAGGTTACTGTTTATTATTGTATGGGATTTGTTTCATAAGATGTCTGTTAATCCAGATGTCCTGAGTATATGTTTACAAAAAAGCATTATTTCATAATAATTACCGTTTCTCTTGCCGTATTTATAACAAATCTGGATCTGAGTATAGTTAATATTGCCCTTC
>CALARM010000381.1 GCA_937888925.1 uncultured Synergistia bacterium
ATTCAGCCATAAATTCCCTTGTACTGCTTTCAAGTATTTCTCCGACATTGTTCATAATGTAACTCCGTTTACTGTAATCGTGATGCGTGATGCGTGATGCGTGATGCGTAATGCGTGATGCGTTGATGAATGAGGGCGTTTATTTAAACGCCCCTACCGTTCACCCTTCACTCTTCACTCTTCACTCTTCACTCTTCACCCTTCACCCTTCACCCTTCACTTTTCACTTTTCACTCTTTACTAAACCCTTACAACCTCTTTCGAAGATTTCTTTGCAGACATTGTAACAGGTATCTTTTCTTCTACCAGACTGTCAGAAATCATTCTGTAAAATATTTCTCTGTCCGTTCCCCTTATTACTGCTTTTTCATGGGCTTCTGAGAGAATAACAGGATATCCTCCTCCTTTTTTTACCTGGTCATAGATTGCACTATGTGTAAGATTGAGTAACTCTTTATCTTTCGCAACCCACAGAGGTATTTCTACCCTTCCTATTTCCTGACCTGTATGGATATAGTAGAATAAAATTTTATGTTCTCCGTAATGTGACATTATGCCTGAAGAGCTTTCAAAAAGAGGACTCCTTTCTCCTTCTTTAAGTATTCCTTTGAATAACATGGCATCTGTAATGCCTTCAACAGGAGAACAGGGAAGAAATAGCTGTTCTTTATAGGGACATGCGTCACAGTTAACTTTTTTTTCCGGACACAGTCCCACTCTGAGGCTGTTTGAAAAATCATTTGTCCTGGGACGGCTCAGATAGGATGCTACAGGTATTTTCCTGCCTTTCAGTCTGTCCAGATATGTTATAAAAGATTTTAAAATTTTATCCCTGAAATCAGGGGCACTTCCTTCAAGAGTCCAGAGAATGAGCGTTCCGTCTACAAGTCCGAGAAGATGCTTTCTTGATGAATTATCAATAAGAAGAAGTGTTAATTTTTCCAGTTCTAAAATGCCTCTCCTGGCAGATACTATGGAGGTGTTTACACTTATTTTTCTTCCGTTCACCTGCTCAAAGAGATCATTATCTTTGTAATAAAGCATAGCCTCCTGTGACATAACAGGTTTTTCTTTTGTTCCGTAATGAATTACTACATAACCTGTATTAATAAGATAACATGATGATATTTCGTGGTGATCGGGAAATATTTGAGAACCATCTGTTGCTATAACAGTTATTTCCTTTGGCCTTTCCGGCGTATTTCTTTTATTGTCAAAAGATTCATAGAGTTTTCCAAGAAGCCAGGAAGTTTTTGCTTCTTCTACCTTTTTTTTCAATATTTCCCATTCTTCCTGCCATCTCTTTACTTCTGACCATCCCTGTTTTAATTTATCATGAAAGAGTCCTTTTGTTTCAATTTTTTCTTTTACCATATATTTTAATTGTTTTTTTACAGATCCGAAATCTAACATTATTCTACTTTCACATATTTATACATAATTTTTTCTCATCACCCATTACGCATTACACATTACGAAGCATTATAATCTATCATTCCATAGCAGTCAATGATTTTTTCAATTCTATTGCTTTTATCAAGTTTTCTAAGTATAATAATATATCAGGTTAAAATTCGACCTTACTCCATATCATTACTTTACTGACCTGAGCATAAGCAGATAATAAATGTTTCTTTATCGCGAGAATTATATATATTTATGCTCACATCAGTAAGAGAGAAAGGTTTCTGTAAAATCTTTATGGCAAAGATCCTTATTATTGATGATGATGACGGTGTGAGAAAGATTGTAACACATCGACTTAAAAAAAATAATCATGAGACTTATCCTTTTTCTAACGGTGCAGAAGCACTTGAGAAAATAAAAGAAATTAATCCTGATCTCATCATTCTTGATGTTATTATGCCCGTTATGACCGGTTATGAAGTGCTGCAACATCTTCAGAAAGATAGTGAACTTCAGACCATACCTGTTATGATGTTAACTGCCCAGGATCAGCTTCAGGATAAGATTAAAGGACTTGAATACGGCGCCTATGACTATCTGGCCAAACCCTTTGACCATCAGGAACTCTCTGTAAGGGCAGAAGCACTTCTCAGGCTCAGATCCCTTCAGCTTCAGTTAATAAAGGCAGAACGTCTGGCCGTTGTCGGACAGGTTGCACTTACTGTAAAGCAGGAGATGGAGAAACCTCTGAAATCTATTGTCAAACAGTCAGAAGATCTTGTAGCCAGGGAAATTCCTTCTGATATGAAAAAAAGGATAACTCATATTTTGGAAAGTACCCTTCGTATAGAAAGAATAATTCAGAAACTGGAAGGTCTTCAGGATACGCCGGTTAAAGATTATCTCAGCGGTATTAAAATGATTGATCTCGGAAAGGAATAGTTATGTCTGTAATAATTGTTATTGATGATGATTATTCTATAAGACGACTTATTAAATTTACCCTTGAAAAAGAACGTTATAAAGTTATTACTGCCGAAGATGCTCTTGAAGGTATAAATACATTAAATTCCAGAAAGATTGATCTTATTATACTTGATATTATAATGCCTGATATAGATGGTTATGAAGCTCTTAAAATAATTAAAAGCAGTGACCATTTGAAAGACATACCTGTACTTATGC
>CALARM010000382.1 GCA_937888925.1 uncultured Synergistia bacterium
AACAGGATATAAGGATTAAAAAGCTGGAAAGAGATCTCAGGGAATATATAGGAAAAGCTCAGACTATTACTGAATTCCATCACTGAATACCTCATCGTGAATTTAATTTTAAATTTCTGTTCTATGGCAATAATCAGGTAAATCCTGTTCTTTACCTTATAAATCTTACTTTTGCCATATCTCTTTTTACAATCTCTTCAAATTCATGATGATCTGATGTGATTATTTCTCCATCAAGTCTACAGGCAAGAGATATACAGAAACAGTCAGCCAATGATATTCTTCCTTTTATCTTATAACGACCTGTTTGTTTCCAAAAATCTGTCTCCATATCTTCTCTTACAGTAATTCCCATTAAAAGAAGCCCATCAATAACTGATTGAGCAAGATTTTCATCTCCTGCCCTGAGAAACTCGTAAAACACCTCACACAGGTTAACTGCATGGATAAAGCATTTATTCTTACTATCAATCAACAATAACTCTACAATATCTGCCCCTGGTTCATTATTTAAAAAAGCAATTAAAGCACAGGCATCAAAAATTATATTAACTTTTTTCATTTCCTCTCTTCCATTTCAATATCGTCCAGTTTCCTTTTAATAAAATCCCCTGTTGAAACACCGGTGTAAGCATATTTGCCTTTCATTGATTTTATATGTCTTATCCTTTCTTCTTCATCAGTAAATTGGTTATGAGAATATTCTTTAATCATTTCCGATACATCTTTATAGTTAAACTTCAGTCGTTTGCCTGTGCGGTATGTTTTTAATTTTCCCCCTTCTATCCATCTATGGAGAGTGCTTTTGCTTATCCTGAGCAATTTTATAACTTCTGCAGATGTTAAAAATTCTGACTTAATTGTATCCATTTATACCACCTTCTTGCTTTTATATTATCATATGTATTCATATGTTGTCAAATATTTAAAACATACTGCAAATCAACTGAATCATTTCTAAACACATTTCCCCTGCCGGCAGTTATCTCAACACATTACGAATTAAGGGTTTATTAATTAATTCAGGTTTTATTCCACTCACCATTCTTCCATCGTAGAAACATCCCCTGCATCTATTCCCATATAGGTGGCCTTAAGAACCCTTCTCATAATCTTTCCGCTCTTATTTTTCGGTATATTATCGGTAAAAACCACTTCCTTCGGTGTGGCCACAGTAGATAATTTATTCGAAAGATAAAGACGAATCTTAAGCTTTAATTCCTCCGGCTCAAAAATCTCTCCTTTAGTTTTAACAAAAACCACGATAGCTTCAAACAATATATCGTCAGGCACAGCCACTGCAGCAGACTCAGACACTTCAGGCAGTTCAAGGAGTGCACTTTCTATCTCAAAGGGTGAGATAAGATGGCCTGCAGTATTTATCACATCATCACTTCTTCCCAGGAACCAGAAATATCCCTCTTCATCCATTCTGGCTTCATCTCCTGTGAAATAGCAAGAATTTTTGAACTTATTTCCATATACGTCAGGATTATTCAGGTAAGCGGTAAACATGGAAGGCCAGTCGGGTTTGAGACAGAGATAGCCGGGAGAATTGACTGTTTCTTCGGAGAAATTTTCCATGTTTATTATCTTTGCCGTTATTGTATCTACAGGCTTTCCCATAGACCCGGCTTTTATCTCCAGTCCCGGCCGGTTTGCTATCATTATGGCCCCTGTTTCAGTCTGAAACCATGTATCATAAATATCTTTATTGAGCACCCTTCTTCCCCAGGATAAAATTTCAGGATTAAGTGGTTCTCCTACGGAAAAAATATATTTTAACGAGGAAAGATCAAAAGAACGGTAGAATTCATCTTCTCCAGTCATAAGCATTCTTAAAAGTGTGGGGGCAGTATACCAGATTGTAATTTTTTCTTCAGAAAGTATCCTGAAATAGGTTTCACAATCAAAAGCTCCTTCGAAATGTATCTGAGATACTCCAAGACTCCAGGGGCCTATTATTCCGTATGATGTTCCTGTTACCCATCCCTGGTCAGCAGTGCACCAGTAAGTTTCATGTTCATTCAGTTGAAGGATTTCGGCAGATGTTTTATTTATCATTTCCACTGCGCCATGGACATGGAGAACACCTTTCGGTTTGCCGGTAGAACCGGAGGTGTAATGAAGCACTGAAGGGGTGTTACGGGAAGTCTCTTTTACTTCAAAAGAGGAAGAAACCTTTTCCGTAAGACTGGTATAGCTCAGTATTTTTGAAGAAATATCAGCTTCTTCATCTGTAAGGATGATATATTTCAGATGAGGAAGATGGTGTTCTATTTTCTTTATTTTTCTGTAGAGATTCTTTTTTGTAAAAACCACAGAAGCTTTTGAGTCAGAAAGCCTGTCAAGAAGTGCTTCTTCTCCGAAGTTTGAGAAAAGTGTTCCTGCTATGGCTTTATATTTTAATATGCCGGTAAATATAAAGAACTGTTCCGGCACTTTCGGGAGATATGTAAAAATGACATCTCCTTCTTTTATGCCGAGCATATGTAAAATATTGGCTGTTTTATTTGAGTAAATATGAAGATCTTCAAAGGTAAAATCTTTTCTGCGGAAATCTTTTGTAATGAAATTAAAAGCCCTTTTACGGGACAGACCTTTTTCACACTGAAGGGTTGAGCATATGTAGCCCGAGTTGTACTGGTTGTTTTCAGTTATGTGATTCATAGACAAAATTACTCTTTTTCCCTTTCTCAAATTTTAATCGTAACCAGTGACAGGAAGACTTTTATATATAATTCAAGTATACAATTCAGAGGATATAATAATATATAAGGGAGTAAGAGTCAATAGGAATGCCGGGGGAATATCTGAAAAAAATAACCCTGCCAAATTGTTAGAACGGTTATTATCCTCGCGTCACGATATAAATAGTATACAAATAACAGAGGAATTTATAATGAAATGAAGAATTTAGAACTTTACTTTAACACCACAGAAACTGGAGGTATTTAACTTTGAAAAAAGCCCTTATTACAGGAATAACAGGTCAGGACGGCTCTTACCTTGCAGAACTTCTTTTATCAAAAGGATATGAAGTTCATGGGATTATAAGAAGAGCTTCCGGCTTCAACACGGGAAGAATAGATCATATCTATAAAGATCTTCACGAAAAAGATGTCACCATGAAACTTCATTACGGAGACATGACAGATGCAAGTAATTTGAGCAGATTAATTGAAAAATTGTCTCCTGATGAAATATATAATCTTGCAGCCCAGAGCCATGTAAAAGTTTCTTTCGAACTGCCCGAATATACGGGGAATGTCGATGCCCTGGGAACCCTGAGACTTTTAGATGCAATAAGGGAAGCAAGGATTGATACAAAAGTATATCAGGCTTCTACAAGTGAACTGTACGGTATGGCTCCTGAAATTCCTCAGACGGAAACAGACAGATTTTATCCCCGCAGTCCCTATGCATGTGCGAAGCTTTACGGATACTGGATAACAGTGAACTACAGAGAAGCCTATAATATGTATGCCTGTAACGGCATACTCTTCAATCACGAATCCCCTCGAAGAGGAGAGAGATTTGTTACAAGGAAGATTACAAGAGCCATAGCAAAAATGAAAGCAGGGAAAGAGGACAGACTGTATCTCGGAAATCTGAATGCAAAAAGAGACTGGGGCTACAGCCCTGAATATGTTGAAGCAATGTGGCTTATGTTAAACCAGGATACACCTGATGACTTTGTTATAGCTACAGGAGAAACTCATACTATAAGAGAATTCTTACAGGAAGCTTTCACCTATGCAGGTTATGATATAACATGGGAAGGTGAAGGGATTGACGAAAAGATTCTGGATAAGAAAAGCGGAAAAATTCTTATGGAAATAGATCCTGCATATTTCCGTGCCACAGAAACGGAAATTCTTATCGGTGATTACAGTAAGGCTAAAAAGAAAATGGGATGGGAACCGAAGGTAAAATTTAAAGAGCTTGTAAGAATAATGCTCGATGCCGATATGAGAAAAAGGGGAATTACCCCTCCCGGAGACGGAGACAGGATAATAAAAGAAAAATTTGCAGTGAAATGGTGGGGTGAAGACTGATGGAATTCTGGAAAGATAAAAAAATTCTCCTTACGGGAGGCCACGGGTTTCTCGGGTCTTTTATACATGAGAAATTACTTGAAAGAGGTGTAAAGGAAGAAGATATAAAAGTACCTGATGTAAAAGACTGTGATCTAAGGATTATGGATAATTGCGTAAAATCGGTTAAAGATATGGATATTGTTATACATCTGGCGGCATCGGTAGGAGGTATAGGGTTTAACAAGAAATATCCCGGCACGCTTTTCTATGATAATGCCATAATGGGCATTCAACTTATAGAAGCGGCAAGAATTGAAGGAGTAAAGAAATTTGTTACCCTGGGAACAATCTGTGCATATCCGAAATTCACACCTGTGCCTTTCAAAGAGGAGAATCTCTGGCACGGATACCCGGAGGAAACAAATGCGCCTTACGGAGTGGCAAAGAAGATGCTTCTCGTTCAATGCCAGTCCTACAGGGATCAGTACGGATTTAACGGCATATATCTTCTCCCTGTTAATCTATACGGTCCCAGAGATAATTTCCATCTGGAACACTCTCATGTAATACCGGCTCTAATAAGAAAAATGGTTGACGCAAAGAAAAGAGGAGACAGAGAGGTTACAGTATGGGGCACAGGAGAGGTATCAAGAGAATTTCTCTATGTGGAAGATGCGGCAGAAGGAATATTACTTGCTGCTGAGAAATATAATAAAAGTGATCCTGTAAATCTCGGAGTAGGGAAAGAAATAAAGATAAAGGATCTTGTAGAATTGATAGTAGAGCTTACAGGCTATAAAGGGCAGATCATCTGGGACAAATCGAAACCGGACGGCCAGCCCAGAAGAAGCCTTGATGTAAAAAGAGCACAGGAAGAATTCGGTTTTGTGGCAAAAAAAGATTTCAGAGAAGGACTCAGGGAAACGATTAAATGGTATGAAGGGAATTGTGAAAAGTGAAACATACATCACCTATCACGTATCACGCATCACCCGTCACGCCTTACGCGTCACCCGTCACGATTTCAAAGGAGGAACCAATGACTGCAGCACTGGCAGAAGATAAGAAAAAAACAGAATTTACAATAGTCATAGAAGCAGGTCGCACCGAAAAGGAATACTGGAAAGACCTGTGGCGGTACAGGGAATTATTTTATTTCCTTGCATGGAGGGATATTCTGGTACGGTATAAACAGACTGCCATAGGTGTGGCATGGAGCCTTATAAGACCGCTTCTTACCATGATCGTCTTTACGGTAATCTTCGGGAAACTGGCAAAATTACC
>CALARM010000383.1 GCA_937888925.1 uncultured Synergistia bacterium
TGACAGACGTTATAGATACAGGCATAGGTATAAGACCGGAAGACATGGAAAATCTTTTTAAGCCATTCCGTCAGGTAGATACAGGAATATCCCGCCAGTATGAAGGTACCGGCCTTGGCCTTTCCATATGCAAGAAACTTGTTGAAGCAATGGGTGGTAAAATTTATGTAAAAAGCAAATTTGGAAGTGGCAGTATATTTAGTTTTACTATGCCACGTGAAAGGAGATAAAAAATGAAACCTGTAATCCTGCTTATTGAGGACAATGAAAAAAATGCTTATCTGGTAACTTTTATTCTGGAGAAATACGGTTATCAGGTTGTTCATGCCCGTGACGGTGAAAGCGGTATATCTATGGCCCGCCAGATTAAACCGGATCTTATTCTTCTGGATATTCAACTGCCTGTAATGGACGGATATGCTGTTGCATGTGAATTGATGAAAAATGAAGAACTGCGTGTTATACCGGTTATTGCAGTAACGTCCTACGCAATGGTAGGTGACAGGGAACGAATTCTGGCCAGCGGATGTGTGGGCTATATAGAAAAACCTATTAATCCTGCAACCTTTATGGCAGAAATAGAGAGTTATCTTCCTGATGATAAAAAGGTTAATGTCCTGAGGAGAGAACAATGAGCAGATTACTTATTGTAGATGACAGTGAACAGAATCTTTACATATTACAGGTTCTTTTATGTGCCAGCGGTTTTCAGGTGGAACAGGCCTGTAACGGTGTGCAGGCACTGGAACTGGCACGAAACAATCCCCCTGATATGGTAGTGACTGATATTTTGATGCCTGTAATGGACGGTTTTGCCCTGTGCCGTGCCTGGAAGGAAGATGAATTACTGAAGAATATTCCTTTTATCTTTTATACCGCTACTTATACAGACCAGAAGGATGAAGATTTTGCTCTCAGTCTTGGAGCCGATCGTTTCATCATAAAACCTGCCGAACCGGAGAGATTTCTGGCCATAGTCCGTGAAACTTTAAACAATCGTAATTTAAGCAGACCTGCTGCATCTTTCAGAACATTAGAAGAAGCCGAATATTACAGAGAGTATAGTGAAGCACTGATAAGAAAGCTGGAAGATAAAATGTTGCAGCTTGAGGAGGCAAACAGAACCCTGGAACGTGATATGGTAGAGCGAAAACGTATGGAAGATGCCCTGAGGGAAAGTGAGAAGAAATATTTATCTCAACTGGAAGAGACGGTGAGAGAACGCACAAAAGAGCTCGGTGATGCACAGAAAAAATTAATCAGTCAGGAAAAACTTGCAGTTCTTGGGCATCTTTCAGGGAGTGTGGGCCATGAATTGCGTAATCCCCTGGGGGTAATTAACAATGCTGTTTATTATCTTAAAATGGTGCTTGAAGAAAGTGGAGATAATGTAAAAGAATATCTGGATATAATTGCTTCAGAAGTTTATAAATCGGAAAAGATTATTTCAGATCTTCTGAATTTTTCCAGAACAAATACTGTTGCTATGAAAAAACATGTAAGGTTATTATTATTAATTCTTGAGATACTGAACAGACAAAATGTTTCCGATAAAATAAAAATAATTAACGGAATAAGCTCAGAAGATTTTTCTGTATTTGCAGATCCGGACCATATGGAACAGATACTGGAGAATCTTATAAGCAATGCATGTCAGTCTATGCCCGGTAACGGAGAATTGATTATAAATGGAAAAAATACAAACGATTATGTGGAAATTTCCATTACCGATACGGGCTGTGGCATTCCTGAGGAAAATATGAGTAAAATCTTTGAACCTCTTTTTACGACCAGAGCCAGAGGCATTGGCCTGGGACTGGCAGTAACAAAAAAGTTCATTGAAGTTAACGATGGACATATTGATGTGAAAAGTATAGAAAATAAAGGAACTACTGTTACTGTAACCTTTCCTGTTGAAGATGGGAGAACATAACATAATGGGTATAACTGTGGTATATGATGATTCTGTGATGGCAAAACCTTCTGCAATATATTTAAAACGGAGATGTAGCCGGTAATGAGTCATAAAATCCTGCTGTTTGATAATTCTGTATCTGTGGTGCATATTGTAATTACAGGCATACTGATTCTATTTCTCTCTACCGGTATCACCGGGGCAGAACAGAATGTGCGTGTAGGGGTTTACCAGAACAGTCCGAAGATAGGCCTGTCCGAATCCGGGCATCCTGAGGGGATCTACATCGATCTGATTGAAGCGATTGCAGCAGAGGAAGGGTGGAATATTGATTACGTCCCGGGCACCTGGGCTCAGTGTCTGGACCGTCTGAAGGCCGGAAAGATCGATCTTATGCCTGATGTGGCACTCACTCCGGAGCGTAAGCACTTATATACCTTCCATCATGAACCGGTTCTGTCAGACTGGTTTCAGGTCTATGCCAGACAGGGGAGCGGAATTCGAACTATACTGGATCTGAATGGCAGGCGCATTTCTGTTCTTGAACGTTCCATACAGCAGGAGGTTTTCAGCAATGAAGTCATCGGTTTCGACCTGAAGGTGAACCTGGTAACCTTCCCTGACTATAGCTCTGCCTTTGCTTCCGCTATTCGAGGCGATTCTGATGCAGTGATTTCCAATCGTTTTTACGGTGCCACACACCGTACCTCTCAGCTCGAAGATACAGCCATTATCTTCAATCCGACACAGCTTTATTTCGCTGCACCAAAACGGGCAAACTATATATTACTCGATGCTATAGACAGACATCTGGAGAAAATGAAGAAGGATCCTGCCTCCATTTATTACCGATCCCTGCAAAGATGGACATCTGAGAAGGTGAATTTTGTTTTTCCAATGTGGCTCAAAGTCACAGGAATAGTTATAGCGGTGAGCCTTCTTTTAAGCTTTCTCTGGAGTGTTTCTCTGAGGAGACAGATAAAAATCAGAACCGGTGAATTGAATATTCGTAACCGTGAAATTGATGATCTGTACAGAGAGTTGCAAAAGCATGCCGAAACACTTGAGAAGAGGGTTGCAGAGCGCACAGATGAACTGGAACAGATGAACAGTGATTTACTCAGGGCCAAAGATGCCGCAGAATCGGCTGACTATCTTAAATCTGCCTTCCTTGCCACTATGTCTCATGAACTTCGCACTCCCCTGAATTCTATAATTGGCTTTACAGGCATTCTGCTGATGGGGCTTGTAGGGCCAATGAACGAGGAACAGAAAAAACAGCTCGTCATGGTTCAGGACAGTGCCCGTCACCTGCTGGAGCTTATCAATGATGTCCTTGATATTTCCAAGATTGAAGCCGGACAGTTCCAGCTTGCCTGTGAACCCTTTGATATGAAATCTGCAATAGAGAAAAGTCTTGAAAAGATTACTCCTCTGGC
>CALARM010000384.1 GCA_937888925.1 uncultured Synergistia bacterium
TGAAAATTAAAGTCGAAAAACCGACAGAAGAACAGATTAAATCTCTTGGTATCGAGAACTGGAGTCCCTGGGAATGTGAACCGTCCAGCTTTGACTGGCAATACCCTGACAATGAAACTGCCTATGTATTCGAAGGTCATGTCATAGTCAGAACCGAAGATGGTGAAACAGAGATTAATGGAGGCGATCTTGTCCATTTCCCGAAAGGTATGAAATGCACGTGGACTGTAAAGGAAAAAATCAGAAAGGTTTATACCTTTAAATAAGGGTTTGTTTACAATTCTCTAAAGGCTGTGAACATATTCATTAATGAGAAAAAATAGTAAAGCAAATTCAAAAAATGAAGTAATTACTTTAAACAGAGAAAACTTTATATGGCTTATAAGTGATATATATAACTCATTGGATCTAAAAATTCTTAAAGACAGAATAGGCCTGTTAAAGGATTTTGTAGATTTTCCGGAACGGTTTGATAATCATATTCTGCACAGTACAACAGGAGAAACTGTATCGTTTCGCAAAGATCTGTTGAGTTCTGATCTTCATCAGATTCTGCAAACTATTACTCTTGAAAGGGCAAAATATTATCTTAAAAGATTATATGTATCGGCAGAAAAGACAAAAACAAAAAAAATAAATGATATAAATCTGTACAGATGGAAAGAATATGATGAAATTATTACGGACAGCCTCTGGATTGTAGATAAAAGAGACAGATCAGGAGAACATCTGGGCTGGTACTGGGGCAATTTTATACCTCAAATTCCTCACCAGATGCTCATCAGGTATACAAAAAAAAATGACTGGGTTCTTGACGGATTTCTGGGAAGCGGAACAACACTGGTGGAATGTCTGAGGCTTGGAAGAAACGGTATAGGTATAGAGTTAAATAATCATATAGCAGAACAGGCAAAAGAACTGATAGAGAGAGAAGATAATAAATATAATATAATAACTGAAGTGATAACAGATGATAACAGGACGGCAGACATTAAACCGGTAATGGATAGATATGGCATAAAATCTGTTCAGCTTATTATTATGCATCCTCCCTATCATGACATAATAAAATTTTCCAGTGATAAAAGAGATCTGTCCTGTGCCAGAAACACAAAAAAATTCCTCAAAATGTTCGGTTCTGCCGTTCAGAATTTAACACCTTTTCTGGAATATGATCGTTATCTGGCCATTGTCATAGGTGACAAATATGCCGGTAAAGAATGGGTTCCCCTGGGTTTTTACTGCATGGAAGAAGTATTAAAAAGGGGATATTTATTGAAGAGCATCATAGTAAAGAATTTTGAACAAACAAGAGGTAAAAGAAATCAGAAAGAACTCTGGAGATACAGAGCTTTAGCCGGCGGATTTTATGTTTTTAAACACGAATATATTATGATTTTCAAAAAAATATCCGAAGAGGAATAAAATTTTTAGATAAATTGCTTATACCCGGTAAATATCCATTATATTTAAAAATAAAAAAAAGAATTCTGAATTTTTTTTCACAAAAAGTCTTTACGAAGGAAAAATATAAGTGATATAATTATAAAAACAGGATCATAGCACCAATCTGATTTAAGGAGAGAAACTGTGTTATTAAAAAAGGGATTTTCTTTTATTGAATTACTGCTTGCTGTTATACTTCTTGGCGTCATCATTGTAACAATTCTCGGTGTATTTGTTCATGGTCTTCATGCTATAAAAAAAAGTCGTTATCGTGTAATAGCAGTTAATATTGCCAATAAAAAATGTTCCGAGTTGCGGTATCTGTTTCTGAATAACGGCGACCCTATTGCTGCAGATACTATTAAAAATAATATATACGGAACAGACAGTGTCGACAATGATTTTACATGGTACAGCGGTAATGTAGAGATCAGAGGAAAAGAAACAGCAGATAATATACCTTACAATTTCATAATAAACATATCACAGGAAGGTTCAACAGATACAAAAGGCGTGATATTGCTGTTAAAAAAAATAGATATTGAATTAAACTGGAAAGAAGTGGAAGGAACCCGTAATGTTAAAATATCGACTTATCTATCAAGACCGCCTGTATTGTAGCTTTCCCGGAAATATTTCGTGGTCACGGAAAGGATACAATCTACTGGAACTTACTATATGTATAGTAATATTTTTCTTATTTATGACAGGTATTTACACCAGTTTTGACGTGGGACTTAAAAGCTGGCAGATAGGCAATACAAGATCAGAACTCCAGCAGAGTGCAGAAGTCGCTATGAAAAGATTGATGTCTGAGCTTATTATAAGCACTCCTGTATCAATGCAGATGGTACCTGATAAATACATAGCCTTCGAATCGGCAGTTAACCCGGTAGAGGCAAAATTTGAAAGAGATGAATCTGACCTGGGAGTACCTCTCTGGCAGAATCATATTATCTACTATGTATTACCGGAAGATAGTGACAGCACTAAATACATTCTTTACAGGAATTTTCAGACAAGAACTCCAGGGCCTACTCCTCAGAAACTTCTTAACCCGGAACTTATGTGTCTTTCGAAAGGAAATATTAACATTAAAGTTCTGGCGAGAAATTTAAGTGGTGTTAATTTTGAAAGAAGCGGTAATGTTATAAATATAACATTTAAATACAGGAAAAGAATTTCTACAAATGCCAGTGTGGCTTTTTCTTCCGGAGGTGATAAGAACAAAGGAATTGAAGAACTTGAAATAAAAAACTCTGTTGAACCAAGAAATTAAGAAAGGCGGTGCTATTTATGAATATAAAAGAATCTAAAAAAGGAATGGCTCTTATAAGTATTTTACTTCTCACAGTATTACTTACTATAATGACTGTTTCAATGGTATTTATAAGCACTCAGCATCTCCGTCTTATGGGTAATGTAGAAGGTTACGACATATCCCTTAAAGCGGCAGAGGCCGGTGCAGAATATGCCCTTGCACAGCTCAATTCAAACCCCTTATGGGGCGATCCGAATACACCGGATGTGAATAAAACCATGAGCAATGGCAGCAAGTTTTATATTACTTTTAAGCCCGGTAATGACTATTATTCTTATAATAATTTAATGAGTACAACCGCCCATGACCGTACAGGTCTTTTCCAGGGTAAAGTCCCGGCTTACACGGCTGAAATCATATCCATAGGAGAGTCTCCCGGTAAGCTAAAAAAAATACTCAGAGTAGTTTTTATCAGAGATGACCGTATACCGGCAAATGTTCTTGCCAAAGGTAAAATTTTCTGCAAATCAGGTAAAATATTCTTTACAGGTGAAGATGCAAATGAAGCGGGATGGGTTTACAGTGACTGGAATGATCCGAATAATGACCCGAACGGTTACAGTATCTACAGTGACGAACTTAACACTGACTCTACGGTTAATGCTAAAGGAGGCATCATATCCAGCAGAGGAAAAATAAAACTGAATATAGCCAGAGACGGGGATGTTTATGTAGACGAAAATACTGCAAAAAAAGTGGAAGGAACAGATATTGACATAGACAGTATGCTAAAAGAAGCATCTTCTGCAGATAGTACGATAAAAACCCCTTATTCTTACCGCGTAACAACTTTTAATGGAATAAAAAATAATACTGCAATTATGAGAGGCTTTATCAATAAAAAATATGGACCTGCAGAAAACCAGCTCTTAACACAATGTTATTCTAAAATAAGACCGGGTGCTCCTGATGATGGAGGGGACTCATGTTATGTAAGTAAAGGACTGACCGCAGTTTATAATGTCTCAGGAGATCAGGAATCATGGTTCAGTAAGAAAGCAGGGAATGGAACATCATGGAATAAAATATCAGCCAGTGCCTCAGGGATAGAAGAATACGAAAAATTCAGTGCTGACGAGATTTTAGATGAAGAGGGAAAACATAAAGAATGGGTATGGAAATCAGATGGAACAGGTACCAGAACTCTTACGAGCGGCGATCTTTCTTTCAGTCTTACAGAAGATAAACTAAATGGCGATAGTTTTTACTGTATTAAAGGAAAAGCAAATACATTCGATCAGGAAATAGGACTTGTAAGAATCGGTTCAGGAGGAGTTCCCTGGCCTCCGGAGACAGGGGATGGTATTTATGATATTGTAAAAAACAACGCACTCTTTGCAGAACCGGGGAAAACAATGGATGGCTTCAGTGTTAATAAAACTGTTTCAGATGATGAAAAACCTGAATATTCAGTCTGTCTTCAGAGTGATGTATATGCAGATGTAAAGGCTCCGTCGGAAACGGATTACACTCTTAACTGTAATGATGTTCAGGATAAAGCCTTTTCAATAAAAAGAGAATATTCTATGGATAATAATCTTACAGGAGAGATGGTACTGAATACTTCGCTGGATATGAACGGTCACAATCTATATTCAGGAGGTCATACTTCACTTGGTTTGATAGTAGAAAACAATAAAAATGAGGGAGGTATGGTTGTATCAGGCGGTAAATTGAATTATCTCTACGGATATGAAGGGGCAAAACTTATAGCAGTCAGTAAAGATGATCTTTATCTGCCTACATCAAATGAATCAAATAAATATACACTGAAAGGTTATTTATATACTGATAATGACCTTGTTATAGAAGCTATAAACGACAACGACAATTTAAAAACCACCGGCTCAATTGAAACGGCAGCGGGAGGAAGAGTTATTTCTACAAACTGTCTTATAGAAAGAGATGAACCTCTCACAAATGTAAATAATACGGCTTCGAAAGAAGAACTTCAATGTGAAGGGTTACCATTTATTGAAGTAAACAACGGAAGCAGTTTTATGATACCTGACAGAGCAGTTACAATGAATTATACCAATGCATCAGGCACAGAAACAACGGCGATTGATTTAACAGGTTATCAGGTAAGTTATACTGTCGATGCTTCTTCCAACAAAATTTCAATAGAAAAGGTATACAAATTGCATACCCTTACGTGCACATCGGATCCAAATGAAACTATAGAAATATATGTAGAGCTTCCTTATAACTGTGAAGAAATTAAAGATCCCCTCGATCCGAATATTTCATACAAAGGAGATAAAGCATTACTGGAAGATATATGTTCGGGCGATCCGAACACTTTAATTACAAATATAGGACAGCTTTTATATGATAATTACAGGCATTCGGAAGTTAATCTTACAGGCCAGATTGTAACAAATAATGAAAAAACAGGCAGTCAGGATAATAATGGCGATATGAATATAATAATAGATCCGGGACAATGCAGTACATTTAACAGTATAAATGATATAGTGGATATATCGGCTCTGGTAAATGCCAGAAAGGAGAATTTTACAATAAGACGAATGTGCTGGGAAATTATAAGATAGTGAATAGTGAATAGTGAGTAGTGAAAAGTGAAAAGTGAAAAGTGAGTGGTGAGTCGTGGAACTATTACCACTCACTATTTATTATTTATTGTATTTTATAGGAATCCTTATATAAATATTGAATCTTAGTGGGAGTTTAAAATAGTCTAAAACTTAACGGGCATGTGCCGGCCCGGGGATTATAAAAGGAGAATTATTATGTTTCATACAAATGGGGATATGAATCCCGAAGAATTCCGTTCTTACGGTTATAAAGTCATTGACTGGATTGCAGATTATCTGAAAAATACCGAAAAATATCCTGTAATGGCTCAGGTAAAACCGGGAGATATTAAAGACAAAATTCCTGTTACTCCGCCGGAACATCCGGAAAAAATGGATGACATACTAAAGGACTTTCAGGACATAATTCTGCCGGGAATAACACACTGGAATCATCCGGCATTTTTCGCCTATTTTTCCATCACAGGTTCAGCCCCCGGCATTCTGGGTGAAATGCTCTGTTCTGCTCTGAATGTAAACGGTATGC
>CALARM010000385.1 GCA_937888925.1 uncultured Synergistia bacterium
ATAATCTCTGTTATAATCCATAGAAGCTACCGATATACCCGGTGAATATTGTGTTGCTCCATAGCTGTAAGGAACTATCTCAGAGTATGCAAGGAAAGCTACCAGTGTACCACTGACCTGGATATAATAGGGACTTCTGGCATCATATATATTTTTACCTGCCCCTGCGGTTCCTCCGTTGAAACTATGGATAAAATCCACTGTGTCCAGTAATGCTTCAGGGCCATAGTCCATTGAATGATTATTTGCAAGACTCAATAGATCAAAACCTGCCTTGGATAGACTTTCTGCCATTTTCGGAGAAGCCCTGAATATATATTCCCTTCCTGCAGCCACTGATGCAGGGTTTTTTGCAGGATTGGGGTAACCTCTCGTGCTTACAGGACACTCCAGATTTCCCGCTGTTATATCACTCTTTTGAAGTATTTCTTCTACATACTTAAAGGGATAGGCTTCATCAGGGAGATAGTTGCTATCAAGCAGTATATCTCCTACAAAAGTCATAGTGAAACTATGTTCCTGAGAACAGACTTTAAAGACACATAATATAAAGATAAGCAATAATATAGAAAATACTCTTATTTTTTTTACCTCCATGCTACAGGAACTGATAAATAATACCGGTCACAGAGCACCGGTCACTGCTCATTGACAAATGCTCACTCTTTCACCAGTTCTGTGACTGTATTGAAGGCAGCTTTTGCTTTATAGGTTTTTCCGTTTTCAATGGAAAGCCATTCCTGTTCATTTTTAGGATTATAGGTGAGGCTTTTCCCTTTATCATCTGTACATAGCACCGTATAGGTTTCTGTTTTTTTCCCTTCTCTTTCTTTTGATCTCAGATTTATTCTTGGCCATGAAGCTTTCTGATCATTGCCCTTTGCTTTCTCTGTCCTTACAACACTCCATCTGTCTATCTCATAGGTTACTCTCTGTTTATATAGAGGTTTTTCTTTATAAACAGGCACTTCATAGGTTTCCTCTTTTTCAACTGTTTTATAAACAGGTTCTTCTTTATAGACATCTTCAAAGTAGCCATTCCCCATATCTTTTACACCTGTTTTGACTTTTTTTGTCCCTGTCTGAACCTTTTCTTTGACAACTTTAGTTTTTGTTTCCGTTCCTGTCTGTACTTTTTCATATTTATATATTTCTTTCGATCTGGATACAACTTCGGCTCCGGCAGGCACCTCTCCTTCCCAGGCTTTTTCTCTTATAGTTTTCAGTTTTTCTATTTCTATCGTTCTTTCCCATTTAAAACCATTGACTGTAACAGTAGTATCCTTTGCAAAAAAGGATGAACAGCAGCAACCTATAAGTATAAAAAGGAGAAAGCTCATCAATAAAGCCAGACAGCCACCTTTTGCCGCTACAGGCGCAGAAGATGGTTTTGCAGATTCTTTAATAGGATCTTTAAGCGGTTCTCTGGCCGGTTCTTTACCGGTATTTTCTCCACCTGTCGGTATAAATTTAACCTCTCTCGGAGGAGAACCGTCTTTACCTGCACCGCAGCCGGTACAGAAAGCTTTATCTGCACCATTGTCACCGTTACAATACTGGCAGTTCCAGTCAGGCCCGCTTTTTGCTTTTTTCAATGCTTCTTCATCTGTAACCTCCTGTGCATCTTCAGGAAGATAAAATTTTACATCTGTTCCTCTCGGTGACCCGCATGCACCGCAACATTTCTCCGGCCCTCTGTTTCTTTTCTGCCCGCATGCAGGACAGTCCCACGCACCTTCTCTTATAGCCATAATTATTCTCCTTTCTTTTTCAGTGACCAGTTATCAGTGACCAGTGACCAGTTATCAGTGACCAGTGACCAGTGACCAGTGACCAGTTATCAGTTACCAGTTATCAGTTATCAGTGACCGGTTATCAGTTACCAGTTGTATTAACTGTTTATAATAATTTCTGACCGCCATTCGTTACTAATCATAGTTTACAGTCTTTTTCATTGTTTAATAAACATTATTCACACTGAATACTGCCTCTGGTCACTGGTAACTGCTCACTGCTCACTGATTAGACGGCTAATTGAAAAAATCCTTCAAAGCTGAAAAAGGATTATCTGCTTTTTTAAATTCTTCGTCGTTTTTCCTGTTAATACTGGAAAGTTCTCTCCTGTTTGCCCTTCCTCCTTCTGCCATCTCCGATAGTTTCTGTTCTATATTGCATTTTTTACACACAAAAATCGTGTCACCTTTTACTTCTTTCATTTCCATTTTGTTGTGACATTTTTTACATTTTTTATAAGAAAGTCGTCCCACTACTTCTTTGAATTTACAGTTTCTATCAGAACATGTATGGAGAAGTGTATCTTTTTTTGTAACAGCCAGGAGATTTTTACCGCATTCGGGACAGATTTTACTGATCATATTACTGTGTTTGTAAGAATTATCTGCCTGAAGTGTTTCTTTAACAAGTCTTTCAGTATTTGAAACAATATCCTTCATAAAATCTTCTCTGTGCTTTTTCCCTTTTGTTATATTTTCAAGCTCTTTCTCCCATTTTGAGGTAAGGTCAGGACTTCTGAGATCGGTAACTACTATATCTACAATCTGTTTACCTTTCTCTGTCGGGATCAGGCTTTTTTCATGCCTTTCCACATAATTTACATTTATGAGTTTTTCTATTATTTCCGCTCTTGTAGCAGGTGTGCCGAGACAGTGTTTTTCCATTTCCGTAAGGAGTGTTCCTTCCGTATGGCGCGGAGGCGGTTCTGTATGACTGCTTTTCAATTCTAATCTGACTTTATCGAATTTCTGACCTTCTTTCAATTCTGGAAGACTTTTTTCTCCGTCTGATCTGTCTTCTACCTTTTTCCATCCCATGTCCTTTACGGTTCTGCCTGATGCTGCGAAGTTTTCTCCGTCAATATCCAGGGTAACCTTTACCTGTTCATATGTAAAAGGAGGATAGAAATTTTCTATAAATCTTTTCACTATCAGGTTATAAATCTTCATCTCTTCCTGTGTTAAATTGCCTGTCTGTGCTTTTTCTTCCGTAGGCAGAAGGGCATGATGATCCGTAACCTTACTGTTATTTACAGATGACTTATTTACAGACATTTTATTCTTTATTATTTCTGAAACATAATTTTTATAATCGTAAGGGAGGGAATTTAATCTCACGTTCAGTGTGGGAACTATATCATCTGTAATATACCGTGAATCTGTCCTGGGGTATGTAACAAGTTTATGATATTCATAAAGGGACTGTAATGATTTAAGGGTTTTCTGTGCCGTAAATCCGTATCTTTTATTTGCCTCTCTCTGAAGTTCTGTAAGATCATAAAACAGAGGAGCATTTTCCTGTTTTTCTTTTTTAACGACACTTTTTACCGTGGCAGTTTTGCCTGAAAGTTTTGCTTTCAAGTTGTCTGCTTCTGTTTTATCAAATATTCTGGCATTATTGTTTTTATCCGTATATTGAGCGGTAAAGCCTCCTGAAGAGACTTCAATAGTCCAGAAAGGAACAGGCCTGAAATTTCTTATTTCCTGTTCTCTTTTTACCATCATTGAAAGGGTCGGAGTCTGAACCCTTCCGGCAGAGAGCTGGTCATTATATTTTATGGTGAGAGCCCTCGTGACATTCAGTCCTATAAGCCAGTCCGCTTCGCTTCTGCATTTTGCCGCATTGAAGAGATTGTCATATTCTCTTCCCGGTTTTAATCTGGAGAATCCTTCTTTTATTGCCTGTCTGGTAAGGGAAGAAATCCATAATCTCTTAAAAGGTTTCTTCCAGTGTATGTGTTCCATAATAAGCCTTGCCACAAGCTCTCCTTCTCTCCCCGCATCTGTGGCAATAATGAGTTCGTTTATATCACTTCTCTTTGCAATTTCTTTGATATTATAGAACTGTTTTTTTGACCCTGGAATAACTTTTGTTTCCAGTTTTTCCGGTATCATAGGAAGAGTATCTGCTGTCCAGCTTTTATATTTATCTCCATAATCTTCCGGCGTTTTAAGTGTTACAAGATGTCCGAGAGCCCATGTTATAATATATTGAGAACCTTCAAAATAGCCGTTCCCTTTTGTGTTGCATCCCAGCGTGTGGGCTATTTCCTTCGCAACAGAAGGTTTCTCTGCCAGTACTAAAGATTTCATAATTATCTACCTTTCCAAAAATATATTATCTGTATTTTAGTTTGTTTGTTCTCATAAAGCAATAGGTTTATATGAGAATCGTAACGCGTAACGCGTGACGGGAGGAACAGATTTTCATTCGTCATAGCCTTTAGTGGCTGATTTTTAAAAAATTATAACTTTTAATATTTTTTAACATATTTTGTTGTATAATATAAAAACGGGAGACACTTTAAATTAATTTTATAAGTATTAATATAATAGCTTCGTAATGCGTAAAGCGTAATACGTGATGCTCATGGGATTAAACCCGTCACGCGTCACGTGTCACGCGTCACGATAACTTGAATCCACACTATATTCTATAATTCAGGAGGTTATTTTTATGTTAAAAAAATATTCAGTAATTCTTATTTCCATTATTATAATATTATCGTCAGGCTGCGGAGGAGATAGTATTTCCGTTATTTCCACTCCCACTCCTACAGTTCTGCCTGTTATAACATCTACGCCCGGTGTTGTGTCATCCCTGACGGAACTGGGAAAAAATACGGTTACAATCCATGCCGGAGAAGGAGGCAAGATAACAGAGGGCAACATGACAGTAGAAATTCCCGGCGGCTCTTTGCAAAATGATAGCTCTGTTGAAATTGCCAGGGTAAATATTAATGAAGTTACAGCTTCTTCCGGAGATGACATAAGTGAAATGTATAAAATCTCTACGGGAAATACAGATGAAGGAGCCGAGTTAGAGACACCTGCCACAGTTAAAATACATGTCACAGACGAGAAAATACCTTTTATATGGAACGGAACAAAATGGCTTCCTGCAGATTATGTATATGATAGTAATACACAGGAAATAATATTGTATCTTGACTATCTGGATGAAGATGATGATGACTGGAATGAATCAGGAGGAGAACTCGGGACAATGAGCGGGCCACTCGTTATTGGTGCCGGTAAATCCTCAAATACTATGTTGAGCCTCATGAGCAGCGGAAAACATTTTAAGATGTTTTATAATAATTCCAGTGAAAAAACTTATACGGAGGCCATTGCAAAAAACCTTGAAGAAGCCTATGATTATTACGGCACTCTCGGATATAATAAACCGATAACTTCAGATCTGCAATCGGCAACGGGAGAAAAATATGTTGCCGTATATATCTACCCTTATGCAGACTATAATCCTGACCCCAGGTCTTACGGAATAGCAGGTACAGGCGGTACTCTGGAAATTAATAAAAACCTTGTTGATCCCGTTACTGGAAAAAGTGTATGCTACCATGAGTTATTTCATTTAATACAGTTCAGCTATACTAACAGAGATGCAGTTTTTTATAACTGGTTTGGTGAGGCCACCGCTGTTTGTATGGAGTATAAAGCAATAAACAGGCCTGCCGAGATGTTCGACTGTAATACCGGTGAATACTGGAACACCGGCATATGGAATGAAACCTTTGACTGTGATGACGAATATTATACTAAATTTCCTTTCTGGAGCTATATGATTAAAAAGTATGGCACAGGAACCAATATACTTCATAATATTATGAAATCTTCTTTTTCAAAACATAACGGAGAAGAATTTAATAATATATTTAAGACACAATTCGGAAAAGACATGGTAACCTGTCTGAATGAAAATATAGAAGATTATTATATCTTCGGTACAGTCTATAATAAGAACTACTTTTATAACTTCAAGGAACGTAATGTAAACCAGCCAAATATATCGCTTCTTGAGAAAAAAGCGAAAGACCCTGATGATTCTTCTTCATCTTTTTCCATATCCCGTCTTTCCACTGCATATGTCTGTTATACATCCAAAAATTTCCATGGCACATTTAAACTGGAATTAAGTGATAAATCGTCAAACTGCACAGTTAAACTCTTTTATTTAAAGAATAATAACGGCACTTATTCAGTCACTCAGGAAGAGATTAATGATATAAAAACTATAGATAAGTTGGGCACTGATTTTACATATCTCTTCATGCTTGTAGAAAATACATCGATAAATTCAAATGCAATGGTAAACGTTAAAACTACTGCGTTGAGTGAGGAAAAGTGAAAAGTGAAAAGTGAATAGTTGGGGATATCCTGTTCTTTTCACTTTTCACTCTATTTACCGGGAAGGAGATGAACTATATGAACATATTCAGATTAAAGAAAATTTTTTTCATGTTTTTATTACTCTTTATGTTCTCTAAAGAAGCAGAAGGGCAGCAAATTACAAAACTGTCATCTTCTTTTATTGATCCTCCTCAGTCACCCCTTGTAATATACGGTATTCCTTTTTCATCATCTGTCATATATCAGAATAATTTTCTCTATGCCCCTGTGGAAGATTTCCTCACTATGACAGGAGCTAAATTTTATCTTCAAAATCTTCCGTCACAGCTTGTTATAAACGGACAATCTGCTCCTTTGTCACTTCTTGCCACAGGGCCTGACAGATATACGGGTAAAAATACTTATTACCTGAATGTTACGGAAACGTTAAACTATCTCGGCATTTATTACAGGATATCGACTGAGGATAACTCTGTAAGGATAACTGTTGAGGATGTTCCTCAGACAGCTTCATCTCTGAAATCCGCTGTTTCAGGTCATGTTGTGTATCAATATTTTGAACGTGGCACTGTGAGAATCATAGAGACATATGTAAATTCTGCCCGTATGCCTCAGACAAGGGAATTTTCATCTACAAATCTTCCTTCCGACGGATATTATAATTTTTCCGATATTCCTTCAGGAGAATACATAATAGAAGCAACATGTTTTTACTCCGTAACAGGCCCTGTCGTATATGACTGCGTATCAAAGCAGGCTTACCGCTGTGTTACGACCTATATACCTACATGGCAGAAGAGATTAATCCTTAAAGGAGGAGAAACTCTTACAGTAGATTTTCTTCCTGAACAGGCTGTCGTAAGAAGTGAGGAGAAATTGATATATCTCGGCATAATGGCGCCGGGAACAAATTAGGTGAAAATTATTTTTATTTTCTTCATTACAGCTATTTTTTATGTTAACCTTCCAGATTGTGTGATTCTTGATTCTATAAATTTCTTGCATAAATCCTATTTGATAGGGTATAATAATAAAAAGGATTACATATATATGACAAGAGAATTCATTGAATTACCGGAATTTTTAAATCGTTGGTATAAGAATGGTTTAAATGATAATGATTTATGTGAATTAGAAATATATTTATGTAAGTATCCTGATAAAGGCGTTTTAATTAAGGATACCGGCGGACTCAGGAAAATTCGATGGAAAAGAGAGAATAAAGGTAAAAGTGGTGGGATAAGAGTTTTATATGTAGATTTTTTATGTTTTGGAAAAATTTATTTAATTTCTGTATATGCAAAAAGTGATAGAGCAAATATTACTGATTCTGAGAAAAAAGAGATAAAAAAATTAATTGATTTACTTAAAAATCAATTGGAAAGGAAAGAAGGCAAATGAGTATTTATGATAGTATAACTAAGAGTTTAAATGAAGCTATAGATTATGAAAAAGGAAATTTAAAAAATGTGAGAAGAAGATTTGTTAAAATTGCTCCCTTACCTGATTACAGAGGTAGTGAGATAAAAGAAATAAGAGAGAAATTAAACCTGACGCAATTACTTTTTGCTAATATATGTGGAGTATCTAAAAAAACAGTTGAAGCCTGGGAAAGTGGTAGAAATATACCTCATGGGCCGGCACAGAGAATGCTTGATCTGTTAAGTAAGAATAATAGTATGGTGGAAGAATATATTTTAACGGAATAAGTTTTTATCTTCTCGTTTTATCTCATTTGGGAGCTTTACACAACATGTCTTACACTATCAATCACACCCTTCTTTTAATAAAAACTGTCCTAAGAATTATTTCCTCTTTTATCATCACTTCAAAGGTTCACAGTCAAAAGTTTTCTTCTGTAATATTATTTATACCGAAAGGAATTATAATAAACTCTGTAGAATTATATACTTGAAATCATATTTTTTAAATTTAAAAGGAAAGGACCACCCGCGGTGCACCGAGTTTCAAGGCAAAGTGCCCGGAGTGGCCTTTTCGTGACTATTATATAACGTTTTTATATATCGAAAATAAATTATACCATATCCATAACTGTAATGGTAGAGAATTTTTTATTTTAGATTTCTGCCGGAGATTCTCTTTATGAAAAACAGAGAGCTTTTGAAAAAAGAATTAAATCTGAAATATCCTCTCTGGGGATATTCTCCGAAGGGTGTTACAGACCCATGCCTTTCTCTTGAATTATCAAAAGCCGGTGCAGCCGGTCTTATGGATCTCGAAGGCCTGAATGATGAAGAAATAAGAGGGATTATAAAAAGATTTCATGATGAATTACCCTGTGAAACCCTGTGGGGAGTAAGAGTGTCTCATGAAGAACAGCTAAATATCCTCTATGATTTCTCCATACCTTTAATAATTATCCCCTTTTTTATAGATGAAAAAACAGAAAAGAAAATCAGGAAAATCTCCAGATTTATTGTGTCAGAGGTTTTCACCGTTGAAGAGGCAGAAGAAAAATCCTGCCGGTCAGATCTGTTTCTCGTAAAAGGCCAGGAAGCAGGGGGAAGAGTGGGAGAAAAAAGCACCTTTATACTGCTTCAGGAATTTTATAAATCCTCTTATCCCTTTGTAATACAGGGAGGATTTGGATTGTTTAATATTTCCGGCGCCATGACGTGCGGCGCTATCTCTGTTGTCTCAGACTCTCAACTTTACCTTTTCCCTGAATGTCCTCTTTCTGAAGATATGAAAAAATATCTCAAAAGCCTTCAGGAAAGTGATAACTACCTTGCAGGAGAAACATGTAACTATAAATTCAGACTTTCAGGAAAGATTGCCTCTAAAAGTATAAAAGACATAAAAAACCTGGAAAAAGAATATCTTTCCTGCGGGGAAGACATGTGGGAAAAAGCTCTCAGGGATTATATAAAATCAAATAAATTCTTTAATGACGGAAAGGATTCACTCATACCTCTCGGTCACGATCTTTCCTTTGCTCCCTATCTTTATTCCCGCTTTAAAAATCTTAAAACCTATCTGGAAGGCATAAATAATACTTTAAAAAACCAGAGAGAAAATAATTACTGGCCCTTTTCCGAAGAAAATGAGCTATCTAAAGAATTCAATCTGAAATTTCCTCTTTTTCAGGGGCCTATGGCAAATATAAGCGATAATCCTGCCTTTGCAGAAGAAATCTCCAGCAAGGGGGCTTTCCCTGTAATAGCTCTCGGTCATATGACGGAAAAGGAAGCAGAAAAAGTAATTCTTTCCTTTGAAGAGAAACTGAAAGACATATACCCTTACGGCTGCGGCATAATAGGACTTTCCGTAAATCAGGAAAGATATGAAGAACATTTAAAATTAATAGAAAAATACAGACCTGATGCAGTATGGATTGCAGGAGGCTCTGTGGAACTTGCAGGAAGGATAAAGAAACTTAATATTCCTGTCTTTTTACACACTCCCTTTGCTGAAATCTTTAAAAGTGCTCTTACGAATGATGTTTATGCCATGATTTTAGAAGGAAATGAATGCGGAGGCCATACAGGTATTTTATCTTCTTTCGTTCTATGGGAATCTGTTCTGGAATATCTTGACACAATCAGAAATGATTTAAAGAAAAAAGTAAAAATTCTCTTTGCAGGCGGCCTCGGAACCTCTATTTCCTCTGCAATCCTTGCTTCAATCATAAGTCTTCATAAAGATATAATCACTCCCGCCATTCAACTGGGAACTTCTTATATGTTTACAAAAGAAATAATAGAAACAGGTTCTTTATCTGATGTATTTCAGGAATTACTCCTGGCAAATAAGGATACAAAGATTACAGGTTCTACGGTAAATCTGAGGGCAAGAGTTCTTCCCACCTCATGTGCTTATAAAACTTTAGAGAAGGAAATTGAAAGGATAAAAGATGGTCTTTCTCTGACAGAGAGGAAGAAACTTTATGAAGGAGATAATATCGGTTCTCTGAGGATTGCCGTAAAGGGATCACCTGACAGAAAAGAACAGATAGACACAGGTTCTTTTATGGCAGGGGAAATTATCTCCATGTATGACAGAATATTAACTGTTTCGCAGTTACATAATGATCTCATTGACGGAGGAAGAAAAATTTTAATAAATGCCGGAAAGGAAGAGATTATGGACAGAAAATACATAAATGTAAAAGATAAAATAGCAATTACAGGTATGGGATGTATTTTCCCGGATGCTCTGAATATACAGGAATTCTGGAAGAATATTTTAGAAAAGAAATATTCCATTACAGAAGTTCCTCCTGAGAGGTGGGATGAAAAAATATATTATGATCCCGATAGAAATGTTCCTGATAAGACCTACTCTAAAATAGGCGGTTTTGTCAGAGGCTTTCAGTTTAATTCTGTGAAATATAAAATCCCTCCCAGTATTTCAAAAAGTATGGATGTCATACAGAAATGGGCAGTAGAAGCGGCAGGACAGGCTCTGTATGACGCAGGAATAAAGACAGACGGAAAAGAGAGACAGAATATTTCTGTTATTATAGCAAACTGTCTGAGCGGAGATTTAATGAAGCGCACCAACAGGAGGGTCTGGGTTCATGAAATCTGTGAACATATAAGAACTTCTGCTTCCGGTTTATCGGAAGAATTAAAGGAGAATTTAATAAAAAAAGTAACAGATTTATACCTTTCTCAGAGTCCTGAGATAACAGAAGACACCCTTCCTGGAGAACTTCCCAATGTAATAGCAGGCCGTGTCGCAAATGTATTCAATCTGACAGGCAAATCTATGGCAGTCGATGCTGCCTGCGCCGCAAGTCTTGCCGCCCTTGATACAGCAGTAAAAGGACTTATGGTAAAAGATTACGACACTGCTCTCGTAGGAGCAGTGGAAGGAGTAATGGACCCTGCATCTTATACAAAATTCTGTAAAATAGGAGCCCTTTCTGCTACAGGATCCCGTCCTTTTGACACAAAGGCAGACGGATTTGTTATGGCAGAAGGATGTGGATTTATTGTAATCAAAAGGCTTGAAGATGCAATTAGAGAGGGAGATAAAATCTATGCAGTTCTATCTGCCACAGGCTCTTCTACAGACGGTAAAGGTAAAGGAATTACCGCTCCAAATCCGAAGGGACAGAAACAGGCTATTATGATGGCTATAGAAAAATCAGGAATAGATCTTTCCGAAATACAGCATATAGAAGCTCATGGCACTTCTACGAAAATAGGAGATATTGCAGAACTTCAGGTGTTAGCTGATATATTCACAGATGTGAAAGAAAAGTTCGCAGTTACTTCTGTAAAAAGCCAGATAGGTCATCTTAAATCTGCGGCAGGAATGGCAGGACTTATAAAAAGCGCCCTTTCACTCTATAACAGAATTCTTCCTCCCTCTATCAATTTTGAAGAGCCAAATTCAAAGATAGACTGGGAAAAAGCACCATTTTATATAAATACAGATATAAAAGAATGGAAGAGAGTTAATAACAGTACGAGAAAATGCGGAGTATCTGCCTTTGGTTTCGGAGGAACAAACTATCATGCCATTCTGGAAGAATATGACCCGGAAAGTTTTATTTATAAATCTTTCTGTGAAGAGAAAAAAAGTGAAGAGAAATATTTCATCGGATCTCAGAAAAGGGAAGAGAAAAAACTCACCTTTATGTTTTCCGGCCAGGGGAGCCAGTATGTGGGAATGATAAAGGAGTTATACGAATCCTCTGATGTAGTGAAAAATACCGTAGAAGAAGCAGAAAGAATATGTCTCTCCTTCAGGAAATTCAGCGTAAAAGAAAAATTATTCGGGAAAGACGGCATGACAAAAGAAGAAGCAGAAAAAGCTCTCAGGGAAACAAAATATACCCAGCCCTGTTTATATACTGTGGAAATGGCATTATACAGGTTTTTAAAAGAAAAGGGAATTGTTCCTCATATGGTGTCAGGCCACAGTTCCGGCGAATATTCTGCCCTTGCCGCATCTGGAGTCCTTTCTTTTGAAGACGGATTGAAAGCAATGATTTCAAGAGGAACTTTTATGAGTGAAACTCAGAAGATCTTTAAAGGAACTATGGCTGCTGTAAGAGCCTGCGGGACTATTGTAGAAGAAGTTATCTCTTCCATAGAAGATGAATATGTAACAGTGGCAAATTATAATTCCCCTGAAGAAACAGTAATTTCCGGCACTGTTGACGGAATAGAGAAAGCAGTAGAGCTTTTAAAAGAAAAAGGGTTCAGTGCTTTAAAACTGAATGTTTCTACAGCCTTTCATTCTGAGCTTATGGACAGGGCTGTTTCTAAAATGAATGAATTCCTTGACGGTATTACTTTCAGGAAACCTCAGATCCCGGTCTATTCCAATGTTACCGGTTCTAAATATCCGGATAATCCCGATGAAATCAGAAATATCTTAAAAAATCAGATAAAATCTCCTGTCCTGTGGATGGAGATAATTAAAAATATCTATAATGACGGAGGAAGAGTTTTTGTAGAGATTGGCCCGAAAAAAGCCCTCTTTAATTTTGTTTCTTCTATTTTAAAAGATTCTCATGATATTGCCTCTTTTTATACCATTCATCCTAAAGAAAGAGAGTCTGAAAGACTTGAAAAACTGTGCCCTGGGATTATTAAAGCTATGGGAGAAAAGCAGGAAAAAAGAGAAGGTGTAAAATCGGCTTTCAGGATTTTAGAAGATGATGATGAAATCAGAGATTTAATGAATAAGCCCTGTTTTGAAGCTTATCTGAAAGAACACAGGGATTTGATAAAATTATTCTTTCTTCATGGTTATAAATTATTTGAAGACAGATGGGAAATTATTAAATCCGGCCGGGATTTTAACCAGGTAAAAGAATGCACAAACCCTGTAGTCACAATGCATAATGAAAATCCAATTCCTGAAATATTGCCGGTAAAAATAGAGGAAATTTCTCAGAAAAGGCCGGTAATGGCAGAGAAGGAAATTCCTGTCTCGGAAAAAGTAATGGCGAAATTAAAAGAAATAATAAGTGATATAAGCGGCTATCCTGTAGAAGATTTACAGGAAGAATTTAAGTTAGAAGAAGAACTGGGAATAGATTCCTTGAAACAGGCGGAAATAATAGGTGAAGCAAGAAGAGCCTTTGACCTTCCCTTTGATGAAACCCTTGATATAAGCGATTATCCTGCGATTAAAGATATTGCTTTATATATAGATAAGAGACTTGTTGAAGAAAAATCTCCCGGAAAAGAGATGAAAAATGTCTCTTCTGCTTCCGAAAGTGTAATGACAAAATTAAAAGAAATAATAAGTGATGTAAGCGGTTACCCTGTAGAAGATTTACAGGAAGAATTCAAGTTAGAAGAAGAACTGGGAATAGATTCCTTAAAACAGGCGGAAATAATCGGTGAAGCAAGAAGAGCTTTTAACCTTCCCTTTGATGAAACCCTTGATATAAGCGATTATCCTGCAATCAGAGATATTGCTTTATATATAGAAAAAAGGCTTTCTGAGGAAAAACCGCCGGAAAAAATGATGGAAAGTGAAAAAACTCTTCTGCCGGAAAAATCTGTGGAACATTCTATAAAAATCAGAAAAATAATGCCATTACCATGTTCTGCAAAGAATATAAATCAAATTAATCTTTCAGAAGAAAAATTTTTAATCATCCATTCCGGTTTTTTAGATAAAGTTACAGGAGAATTAGAGAAAAGAAACATTAAATACAGGTCTTTTCACATAGATAATACAGAAGAAATAAATAAAAGTGATTATACCTTTATTCTCCTTATAGTGCCTGAAAATACAGATCCTTTCTCGGAAACAGACAGGGAATATTTTGAAAAGTTATTTAATTTATTTAAAGCTTTAAAACTTCAGGAAAATTTAAAGATTTTCGCCATATCAGAGGGAAATTTTGATGTTCCTCCATTGCCGCTGTCATCGGGAATAACGGGATTTCTGAGGACAATCAACAAAGAATATGACATTACAATAAAACACATATATTCTTCCCATATGGAAGAAATTTTTAGAGAAGTTTCCTGCAATGGAAATATTACGGAAATATCTTTCACTGAGGGAATTCCTTGCAGCATGGCTCTATCAGATGAACTGATATGGGAAGACAGTGCCGGACAGATAAAATATTCTTCAGATGAAATAGTCTTTGTTACAGGAGGCGCGAGAGGAATAACCTTTGAATCAATAAAGGATTTATTTGCCGGTAAAGACAGTCCTGTAGTCGTAATATCGGGAAGAACGCCTTTACCTGATAATCACGAAGAATTTATTTCATTTTCCGAAGATGACCGGAAAAATATTAAAGAAAAGATAAAAGAAGACCTGAAAAATAAATATGAAAAAGTTACTCCCCTTATGGTAGAAAAGGAATGGCAGAAGTGTTTAAAACAGGCAGAAGTGGCAAAAAATATAAAATACCTCATAGATAGAGGGCTTAGAGTAAAATACTTTTCTGCAGATATAACAGATAAAGAAAGAATTACAGAAATAATAGAAACTGTAAAGAAAGAATTTAACCTGCCTGTAACTGCAATCATTCACGGTGCAGGCATAGAAGAATCTAAAGCCTTCAAAAGTAAAAAAATTGAGAAAGCCAGAGAGATTGTTTCTGTTAAAATAGATGGTTTATTGAATATTCTGAATTCTATCCCTGCCGGGCCTTTAAAAAGAATAATATGTTTTTCTTCCATTACAGGAAGGTTCGGAAACAACGGACAGATTGATTATTCCTTCGCAAACGGTTATCTTTCGGGACTGTGCCTGTGGTTAAACAGAAAGTTTGAACATATAAAAACTCTTTCTATAGACTGGTCTGCCTGGGAAGGAAAAGGTATGGCAGAAGACGGAAAATCACTTGATATGCTCAGACAGAGAGGGGTTGAACCGGTTTCGGTAGAGACGGGAAAGGCTATATTTCGGAAATTATTCTATTCAGACATTTCCGGTGAGGTTATAGTATCGGGAAAACTCGGAGATTTTGATAAAGACGGCCTTTTTGATAAAACTGTGAGCGAATATCCTCTTATTGATGAATTTAAAAGAGAAGACACTTTTTTTACCGGTTACAGAAAACTTACAAAGGAAAGGGATATTCATATAGTAGATCACATATATAGAGAAGTGTCTTTACTGCCGGGTGTAATGGGACTTGAAGCAGGAGCGGAATTGTATAAAATGGCGGAAAACAGGGAAGTCATGGAATTAAGTTATGTAGAATTCAAAAGTGCCCTTAAATTCCTTAATACAGATGAAAAAGACATGAAAGTCATATATAATCCTTCTGAAAAATCAGTAAGAATAAATTCCCTTTTTTCTGCTGTCAATCAGAAAAAAATAGAGAAAGAACATTTTGCTTTTAAGATTTCTGAAAGTGACGGTATGTGCCATAATTTCTGGCTTCCTTCCTTTGATTTGCCTTTTATGAGCAGGGAAGACATATATGATTTCTTCGGAAAAAACAGGTTTCTTTTCGGAGAAAGTTTCCGTGTGCTGGACAGACTTGTTTATATTGACGGAGAAACAATCATAACGAAAGTTAAAATACCTGAGAAATCCCTGTTCAGAGAAAATCTTTATAAACTCCATATAAACCCTCTGGCTATAGAATCTGCCTTTCAGAGTGCTTCTTTATTCTGCAGTCTCATAAAATCCACGATTAATCTGCCTTCTAAAGTAGAAAAGATAAGGATTTACAGTGAAAGTAACCCTGAATATGTTTTTGCCAGGTTTAAAAGATATGAAGATAATCATAAATATTTTGCTTTATATGTAACTGACCGGCATGGAGAAGTTATCATTTTTATTGAAGAACTGGGAGTAATTGACAGTGATAAAGTGCTTTACAGAAACGAGTCTGTTCAGGAACTGGATAAATATCTTGCCATGTATGAAAGTCTCAGGGATACGGGGGATATTTATCTTATAGATATGAAATATGTGGACAGACTGATTTCTCTGGAAGAAGATAAATTTTATGGGAGATTAAAAGATTCCGAAAGAGATAATCTCGATAAAATCACAAATAAAAAAAGAAAGATAGAATATCTGGCCGGAGTGATTGCAGCAAAGAATTTATATGAAAGAAAGGTAATGAGGTGTGGAGAGGTTAATCACCTTGAGATAAGAAAGGCCGGTAATGGTATGCCTTATTATTATGATGAAGGGAAGAAAATAAGTTTATTTCTTTCCATAAGCCATTCCGGCGATTATGCCCTGACAGTTCTGGATGAAATGCCTGTCGGAGTGGATATTCAGAAAGTAGAGGAACTGGCTGAAGGTTTTTATATGGAGGCTTTCAGTGAAAAGGAAAGAGATATGATCGGCTCTGACAGGGAACTGGCAGTTAAGGTCTGGAGTGTGAAGGAAGCGTTTTTGAAACTTGCCGGAGTAAAGATGAATATTCGTGATATTCAGGTCGATTTTGTTAAAGATAAAACCTATATTACTATTCCTGAGAAGCTTAAAGATAAAGTTTATCTGCTATCAGAAGATATTATTACAAGAAACAATATAATTGATAGATATGTTATCAGTTTGTGTAAGAAAACACTGAGTCGATAAAAAGTTTCAGAAAATTTTATTTAGGTAAAATAAAATGGCAAATACTTTTAAAACAATAATTCTACCTTATCTTAAGGATACTAATTTATATGGCAATATATATTTTGCAAGATATTTTGAATGGCAAGGAGTTGTTAGAGAAGCTTTTTTGTATGAATGTTTAAATAATCAATTAAATTTATTAAATGATTATATTTTAGTAACAAAAAGTGCTTCCATAGATTATAAAAAACCTGCTTATGCTTTTCAAAAAATATTGGCAACATTAAATACTCATAAGATAAAAATATACAGTTTCGACTTAATTATTAACTTTTATATTGATAATGATTTAATTTCTGAAGGTAAACAAACGATTGTATTTACGGATAAAAAAGGCAAATTGATTATAATTCCAGAAGTAATTAAGAGTATCGCCCAAGAATTTCTGATAGATAGGTAGGTTTTGAAATCATTATTTCTTTTAAAAGAATTTATGCGGTATCAAAAAAAGAGTATATATCTATTAAAAAAGATGCATTATATTTACTAATGACATTCTTATGTCCCATCATACTTTTCTTACCTTTAGCTTATGGTCTCAGGCTTGATGTAGATAATATTCCTTTAGGTGTATGTGATATGGATAGCAGTGTAGAGAGCAGGGCTTTAATAGATGCTTTTATTAACAGTGGTTATTTTAATTTCAAAAAATATACTAATAATTATGACCTTATGGAAAAAGACCTTCAAAAAGGCAATGTAAAAGTAGTTCTTATTATACCTGATCATTTTGAAAAAGATATTATAAATGGCATGAATCCGGAAATTTTATTTTTACTCGATGCAGTTATACCTCAGAGAGCAGAAGTGGCAAATGTATATATAAATGGAATAATGAATTCTTATAGTACCGGAATAGTTCAAAAATACCTGATATATAAAGGTGATATAATTCAAAAACCAGTAGATGTTCTACCGACTATATGGTTTAATGAAACACTGGATACAAGAAATTATATTGTTCCCCCTTTAATAGCAGTCATTTTATATTTTTTTCCTCCATTACTTTCTGCCATTACAATAGTGAAAGAAAAAGAAACCCGTTCAATTATGATTTTCTTATGTTCACCTGTGACAAGAACAGAATATATAATAGGGAAGATAATACCATACTCTATTATAACCTATTGTAATTTTTTATCTCTTTTCATTATGTTTAAAATCTTCTTTCCATTGCTTCCAGTAAGAGGAAGTTTAATTACATTATTTATACTGTCATTCTTTTATTGCATTGCTACAACATGTATAGGTATACTTATTTCTACATTAATGAAAAAGCAGGTTAATGCCATTATGTTCTGCTTTATAGGAACTATGTTACCGGCATTTAATTATTCCGGTATGTTCAGACCGGTAGACTCTATGGATATATTCAGCAGGACTATGGCTTATTTTATGCCTGTTACTTATTTTATTTCAGCTATAAGGCAGATTTTCCTTAAATCAGCCGGAACTGAAATTTTAATTACTTACGGTTCAATTTTTCTGGTCTTTTCCTTACTTTTACCCTTGCTTGCTATTGTTCTCTTGAAAAAGAAATTATAACCATTAAGTCTATTATAAATTCTGGAAAGTAATTTTATTATTTATGCGTCTTTATTATCTTGTAAAAAAAGAATATATTTTATTTTTTCGAAATAAAATTTTAATTATGATCATTGTTTATGGATTTACTTTTGATATTTTGCTGGCAGGGCATATAACTTACGATTTAAACCATTATACAATAGCTGTTTATGATATGGATAAGAGTATTTTAAGCAGGAAACTGTTAAGTAGAATTCAGGAACCTTTCTTTGTAATAAAAAAAATGATTAATAGTGATAGAGAAGTAGATGAGGTACTTACAAAAGAAAATATTGATCTTGTTTTAGTAATATCTCATGATTTTTCTAAAAATTTATGTAAAGGTGAAACGGCAGAAATACAATTAATTGCAGATGGAACAAATGCAAGAATAACTCTGTCTGGAATAGATTATCTTTCCAGGATAATAAAAGGCTTTTTCAGTAGCATAATTATCATTCCAGGTAATACAGGAAAAGAAAGGATATCACCTGTAAATATAAATATAAGAAATATGTATAATCCAAATCTTGACAGCACGTGGATCAGCGGTGTAAGTGAATTGTTATTAATGATAACGTTACTTTCTGTGCTTTTAACAGCTATTACTATTGTTCATGAAAAAGAAATGGGAACTATGGAACAATTAATTTCCACACCTGTAAGTATTTATGAAATAATATTAGCAAAAATAATTGTTATAACAGCTATAATATTATTCGGAACTGTAGTATCTATATATTTTATTTTAGGCAGGTCGTTACATATTTATTTAGAGGGTAGTATTATCTTTTTTTTAATAGTAACAGTTATACATATATTTACTTCATCAGGAATAGGCATGGTGATAGCAACCTTTACAAAAACTATGTCAGAAACTATACTCCTATCTTTTCTGGTAGTTACACCTTTATTATTTCTATCCGGGACTTTTGTCCCCTGTAATACTATGCCGGTGGGAGTAAGAGAATTAACATTTCTTTTCCCATTAAGATGGTACGTAACAATAGCCTATTCAATCTTTTTCAAATCTGCCGGCCCATTTGACCTTTTATTTGAGATTTTTATTTTATTTTTATCAGGGATTATTATGTTTTTATACAGTGCAGGTAAGTTCAGAAAAAGGCTGGAAGCAGAATTACAGATTTAATGAAGATATTATAGAGTAAAATCTTATCAATAAACATTTACTGTCCAATATTATTTATTTCTTCTATGGATAGCCCTGTTA
>CALARM010000386.1 GCA_937888925.1 uncultured Synergistia bacterium
AAACCGCCTTTATAGGCACAGTTTGTGCCGACACATACTCTGACTTCCAGCATAACATACCCTCACTTGCAGCAAAATAAAATCTTCATATATAAATTTATTCTATTAAATTTTAAAAATTACCTTTTATTTTAAAGATAATTCATAAATTTTAAATAATAAACTCTAAAAGGGTTTTAGAAATAGATAGTAGAATTTATTTATAGCTATATAAAAAAGAGGAATATATGATGCCTGAACATGACGAAATCTATGGAAAATATGTAGAAAATTATGAAGAACTTGTGTCAAAAGAAGATTATCAACATAATCTTTTACCTGCTCTTCTGAAGATAGCGGATTTTAAAGGGAAAGATATAATAGAACTGGGCGGCGGCACGGGAAGGATATCATTACAGATCGCTCCTCTGGCTCATTCCATAAACATATTTGATCTTTCACCATATATGCTTTCTCTGGCGGAAGAAAAACTGAAAAAAAAATCTTTAAAAAACTGGACTGTTGCTGCGGCTGACAGCAGATTTATACCGGTAAAAAATAACATGGCTCATACAGTCATATCTGGATGGAGTATTTCATATATTGTTCAATGGAATTTTAATATATGGGAAAAAGAACTGAACAGGGTCTTTGATGAAATAAACAGAATTTTACAGCCAGGCGGAACAATACTCATTATAGAAACACTCGGCACAGGCTACAAAACTCCTTTTTTAAGAGATGAAAAACTGAAACTGTATTATTCTTATCTTGAAAAAGAACTTTTGTTTGACAGAACATCTATAAGAACAGATTACGAATTCAGCAATATAGATGAAGCAGACAGAATATTGAGGTTTTTCTTCGGAGATAATTTAACCGATTATATAATAAAAGAAAAAAATTATATGGAAGAAAATAATCACATTATTATTCCCGAATGCACCGGCATATGGTGGAAACGTCTCAACAGGACAGAATAATTAAAAGGATGGCTAACCATCGCGTCACGCGTTACGCGTCACGCATCACGATTTTAAAGGAGGACATATTTATGAAAAATCTCTATCTTGGTACAATCATTATTATGTTAGTTCTATTAACCGGTATTTTGCAGGCAAAAGACGAAGAATTTCAACCTGTTTACGAAAGTTCACCGAAAGAGGCCGTAATATATAACGGCAACACAGCTCTTATAAAAGATATGCTCACAGTATATGCAGAAAAACAGGTTTCTGTATTACTGCCTCCATCTATAGTTCTTGAAAGTCTTACAATTAAAGATAACGGATCTCCGGTAAAATCATGTTTTTTTGACACAAAAAATCAGGGAGGACTCTATAAACTGAACTGGGAGAGTAATTCTCCCGGCAAAAGAAATGTGGAACTGAATTATCTTATTAACGGCATAAACTGGAAACCTGCCTATAATATGAATATCCTGGATGATACGAAGGTAGATTTTTCATATAATGTGATAATAACCAATAATGCCACAGACTTAAAAGATGTAACATTAAAACTCGTTTCCGGCCTTATAGGCAGTGAAAATAATAACGATCAGAGATATAACTACAATATGAATATGACCCAGGCAGCTCTGCCCGATACGGGAGAGTATTCTTCTGCGACAGGTTCGCAGAGAGTAAATGCTTATTACACATACGATCTGAGCAGCCAGACAATAAATAAAGGCGGCATAACGAATATTAACCTTATTACAAAAAATCTGTCCTGTACAAAAAATATCGTATGGGATACAAGGAAAGGACAGAGAGTGGATGTTATATATAAAGTCCTGAATGATTCTGACAAACCCTTCGCCGAAGGTCTTGTAAGAATATATCAGCAGGGCCTTTATATGGGTTCCGATTATGTGGAATGGACCCCTCCCGGCAGTAAAGGCAGTATAACTATGGGCGGATTGAGTGACATAAGAGTAAAGAAAACCGTTTCCATAGAAGAAGATGTTGAAAAAAGAGGTACCAAGGAATATCACCACAAAATCATTCTTGAGATAAATAATTTCGACAGCAAAGATCTTAAATTAAAAGTCATGGATACGAAATATCCTGACAGAACAGAAGTAAAATATGATACACCCCCTTCGGAAGAAGTAGGAAAAACTGTAATATGGGAAATAACAGTACCTGCAAAAGGAAATAAGAAAATAAACTATGAATTTTATTCTGACTCATGTTATTCGGAACCTTACGGAAATTATTAGTGAAGAGTGAAAAGTGAAGAGTGAAAAGTGAAAAGTAATTAATATTTTATTCTATTCACTTTTCACCATTCACTATTCACTTCTTAACAAAAAATGCTATAATGGCTAAATAAACAATAAACGAGAGGGTATAATAAGGGAGGGAGTTAAATAATATGACCGATACTATAGTTCAGGGCAGTGGAAAAATTCGCTGGATTATCTTCAGTATTGCTTTTGCAACATTTATGTGCACTCTGGACAATTATATTGTAAACATCTCCCTTCCCACTATTGCCAGAGTCTTCAATATCGATATAAACATGGTTTCCCTGGTTGTAATTTCCTATCTTCTCATTATGACCGGCACAATACTTCTTTTCGGGAAACTGGGAGACAGACTGGGACTTGTCAGAGTCTTTATTACAGGATATATTATTTTCGTTATAGGTTCGCTGCTCTGCGGCATTTCCTCATCTATAACAATGCTTGTTATATCAAGGTGTATTCAGGGTCTTGGCGGTTCCATACTCTATTCAATACCATCTGCTCTTATTCCGAAATATTTACCTGCCACTATGAGAGGTATGGCTTTCGGTATTATTACAACCTCCGCGGCTATCGGATTTACTCTCGGTTCTCCCCTGGGCGGTTTTATAACAGACCATTTTAACTGGCAATGGATATTCCTTATCAATGTTCCTGTAGGTATAGTAGCAATTATAATTACACTTATGTTTTTCCCTCGAGACCAGAAAATAATAAAATCAGATGAAAAATTCGATATTACAGGAATGTTTTTGAGTTTTTTCTGGCTCGTAACACTGATGTATCCACTCCACAGCGGACCTAAAGCAGGATGGAATTCACCATCTATTTTAATATCTTTCAGCATATCCGTTATTATTTTTCTGGCCTTTATTTTATGGGAGAGTAAATATAAAGATCCTCTGCTGGACATCAAAATATTTCATTATAAAGACTTTACCTGGTCCAATCTGGCAAATTTTTTTGTATTTACTGCTGTTATAGGCTGTAATTTTATACTTCCCTTTTATCTTATCAATGCCATGAGTATGAAAGCAGATAAGGCAGGATTTATAATGATAATATTTTCCCTGGTGAATATGTGTATAGGCCCCATGGCAGGAAAAGCTTCCGATAAGATTTCACCTAAAATTTTATGTCTTACGGGAATGGTTCTTACAATAATAGCATGTCTTGTATTCGCAAAAACACTTTATCTTCTCTGTTTATGGCCTGTAATAGTTTTTCAGGTATTGACGGGAATTTCTCTCGGTTTATTTTTATCTCCCAACAATAATCTGATTATGAAAGCGTCTCCCGGCGAAAGACATGGCGTGGCAGCAGGCATACTGAGAACATTCACCAATCTCGGCTCTTTTATAGGAGTGGGAATTTTCCAGGCCATATTAAACCTCTCTTCATCACAGGGCTTACAGATGACACCCGGAGGTATCTGTTCAGGCCTCTATTATGCTTTACTCTGCGCAGCTTTTCTCTATCTTCTCTCATTTGTATTTTCCTTTCTCATTAAAGGCACAACAATTAAGGAATAATTCCACCATTTATTTTTAATAAAAAAGGATTTATTTAAATCTTTAAAGAACTTATTCTATCAGTATTTTTAAAAAAGGTTATATTTATATGAGAATCGTGAAGGGTTAAGAGAGGAATAAGTTCTTATTTTTCGTTGTGACCACCCGGTCATGCCTGTTAGTAGTGAATAGTGAAGAATGTAATATTCTTTTCACTTTTCACTTTTCACTTTTCACTCTTCACTCTTCACTTTTCACTCTTCACTCTAATCAAGCTAAAATAATTCTGTATAAATAAAAATTAAATCAAAAAAAGGGAGGCTTTACTATGGTAGAACAGGGAAAAGATACCCCGTATTCTGCTCCTGTTATGACAGAAGAAGAGAAAAAGAAAATACTCTTTACCTGGAATGACACAGATGTCCCATTTCCCGAAGACATGACACTCCATAAACTTTTTGAACATCAGGCATTACTTACACCGGATAATATTGCTGTCGTATGTGAAGGGAAAAGTCTGACTTACAGGGAACTGAATGAAAAGGCCAATCAACTGGGAAATGCTATCAGAGGCTACTATAACACCATATACAGAGAAGACATACTTCCCGATACTCCGGTAGGAATCTGTATAAACAGAGGAGTCGGTATGATTGTGGCCATACTCGGAATCCTCAAAGCAGGATGTGCCTATATGCCTGTTGACCCTTCTTACCCGGCAGATCGCCTCCATTTTATGATGGATGATGCCCTTGCACCTCTGGTAGTTACAGAAAGTGCCATGCTGGAAAAGCTCCTTTTTCTCAATGATACAGATTATGGAATAATATCTCTAGACGGCGGATGGAGAGTCATATCAAAATATTCAGATAAAAATCCTGAACCTGTAAGTGGCCCCGGCAACCTCGCTTATATAATATATACTTCCGGCTCTACGGGAAAGCCAAAGGGAGTAATGATCGAACATAGAAGTGCAGTAAACTTTGTACTTAATGAAAAGAAGATACGCCATATCAATCAGGGTGACAGAGTACTTCAATTTGCCTCCATAAATTTTGATGCTTCCGTAACAGAGATATATCCTGCATTATTATCCGGAGCCACTCTTTATATTGCCAGCAATGAGATAAGAAAGGACCCGGAAGAATTACACCGTTATATTAAAGAACAATCTATTAACGATATGTTTATACCTCCTGCCGTATTACATGCCATTCCGAAGGAAGATGTACCATCACTGAGAACGATAATTCTGGGGGGAGATGTATGCAACAGAGAAACATTAAACTTCTGGTGTAAAGGGAGAATGGTCATTAATGAATACGGGCCTACAGAGTGTACCGTTGTTTCAAATGAATGTATATATAATCAGGAAAGTTCATATAATGAAATAGGACGCCCTCTTGCCAATATGAAATCCTATATTCTCGACCGGTATCTGAATCCTGTGTCAGTCGATGTACCGGGTGAACTCTATATCGGAGGAACAGGTGTGGGAAGAGGGTATTTAAATCGTCCAGAACTTACAGAGGAGCGTTTTATCAAGAATCCTTTTGTGACTGAGGAAGAAAGGGCTAAAGGGAGAAATCTGCGACTTTACAGGACCGGAGATCTTGTAAAGTGGCTACCAAATGGCTCTATCGAGTTTCTGGGACGAATTGATTCACAGGTGAAGATAAGGGGGTTTCGTGTTGAACCGGGTGAGATTGAGGCAGTCCTTTCTTCTCATGGAGACATAAAGGATTGTGCAGTAGCTCCTTACAATGAAGGTAAGGAAAAGTGTCTTGCAGCCTATTATGTTCCTGTAGCCGGAACGTCCCTGTCACTGAAAGATCTACAGTCCCATCTGAAAGAGATTTTACCTGACTATATGATTCCGTCGGTATTTGTGGAAATGAAGAATTTGCCTCTTTCACCAAGCGGAAAGATTGATCATAAAGCCCTTCCCACTCCTTCTCAGGACATAATACTTGCCCAGCGACAAACAACCCTTTACAGAAAACCTGAGACTCCTGAAGAAGAAGAAGTCTCAAAGATTATTACCGGAATCCTGAATATAAAGAAAATAAGTACTGACGATGATATATTTGACCTGGGAGTACACTCTCTTATGGCAGCTCAGATAGCTTCTGAAATAAGAAAGAGGTTTTCTAAAAAGATGGACCTCAGGGATATATTTGAACAGCGTACAATTCAACATCTGGCAGGGCTAATCTCTAAAAAAACAGATAGTGAAAAGGAAGAGATTATATCTATCCCGAGAATTCTTCACAGAAAAGACATTCCTCTCTCATTCCAGCAGGAACAGATATGGTTTTTAAGTAAACTTGTAGCCAACAACAGAGCTTATAACTTCCAGTTTGCAATAAGATTTAAAGGGGAAATGGATAAAGATATTTTAACAAAATCTATAAATAAAATCATAAGAAGGCATGAAATCCTGAGAACAACCTTCATGGAAAGCAGCAGAGGGCCCGTACAAATTGTGCATGCCCCCTGGAAAGTAACAATTCCTGAAATAGATTTAAGGAATTTTTCACCGGACAGAAGAGAAGAAGAAGCGGATAAACTCATACAAAAAGAACTGGCACAACCTTTTGATTTTTACAAACTTCCTCTTGTAAAATGGAGGCTTTATCGGCTGGCAGACGATGAAATCATATTCTTCCATATGGAACATCATTTTCTGCACGACGGATGGGAAGTTTCCCTTTTCTTAAAGGAGCTTATGGCACTTTATACTGCCCGTAAAGAAGGTAAACGTTCCCATCTTCCGGAACTCCCCATTCAATACGCAGATTACGCCTTCTGGCAGCGCAGATATCTTTCCGGTGATCGTCTCGAAGAAAAGATAGGTTACTGGGTAAATAAAATAAAAGACTATCCCCATGTGTTAAATCTCCCTGCAGATCATCCCCGCCCGTCTGTTCAGACTTTTAACGGTGGAGTAATCAGAGTGGATATAAAAAGGAGTCTTTACCATTCCCTCAGAGAATTCAGCAGAGAGAATAAAGTCACTCTTTTTAATACCCTGTATTCCGCTTTTGCCGTCATTATTTCAAGATACAGCAGACAGACGAAATTTCTCATAGGCACAGGTGTCGCCAACCGTAATCTTAAAGAAACAGAAAAACTGATGGGTATGTTTGTAAATACCGTCCTCCTTTATTCCGATCTGACTGACAACCCGTCTTTTAAAGAACTTTTAAATACGACAAAGGAATGTATGATTTATGATTCTGTTCATTATGACATTCCTTTTATGCATATTGTGGAAAGACTTAAATCAGGCAATGTGCCGGGACGAAACCCTCTGTTCCAGGTTCTCTTTGCTTTTCATGACAGTGCCATTCCCCTTCTCGATTTTGCAGGGCTTCATGGAAAGATACTGGAGAAACATAACGCCACAGCCAAGACAGATATAAACGTAATATGTATACCGAGAGCAGAACAGCATGTATCCGCCAGGGAAGCTCATCTCGAAGAGGAAGATCTAACGATTTTGTGGGAATACAATAATGATATCTTTGACAGGGAGACCATGGAGGGCATGTTAGATCACTATCTTTCCCTGCTCGAACATGTCATAAAATTCCCTGACCGGAATGTCCATGATATAGACATTCTGGTAGAGAAAGAGAGAGAAAAAGTCTTATACCAGTTTAATAACAACTCTATCGATTATGACAGGAATAAAACAATAAAGGAACTATTTGAAGACCGGGTCAGGATAAAGCAGGATAAGATTGCTCTTATCCATAATGAAAGAAAACTTTCCTATAAAGAATTAAATAAAGAGGCAAACAAAGTGGCCGCAAAACTCGGGGATTTATATAAGAATTCCCTTTCAAAAGACCTGATCGCCGGTACACCCATAGGTATATGTGTGGAAAGAAGTATTGAGATGATAACAGGCATAATAGCCATTTTGAAATCAGGAGGAGCCTATGTTCCCCTTCCTCCGAATTATCCTGAAAATCGCCTGAAATTTATTCTGGATAATTCTGATATAAAAATCATCCTCACACAGACCGGACTTGAAGGAAAATTACCTGTTCTCTCTGATGAAGGAAGAATTGTTCTTTCTCTCGATAGTGAGACAGGTGATTTCTCTGATGAAAATCCATGTAATATCAGCGGTCCGGAGGATATTGCTTATATCATGTATACATCAGGCTCAACGGGAAATCCAAAAGGAGTAGCTATACCTCACAGAGCTGTAAATAATTTCCTTCAAACTATGAAAACCGATATAATTACAGAAAATGATATTATTGCTCAGTGTGCCAACTATGCCTTTGACGCGTCTACCTATGAATTCTGGAGTTCACTGCTGTCAGGAGCGACACTTGTTATCATAGACAGAAATAAAGTCGAGAATCTCCAGATACTGAAAAAGGAAATATCTGATAATAATATTACATCGGCTTTCTTCACCACATCTTTATTTAATGCCATTGTGGATTGCGATTCCGAAATACTCACTCCTCTCAGAACCGTATTATTCGGAGGAGAAGCTGTAAATATAAGCTGCGTAAAGAAATTACTCGGAGTAAAGCCGCAGAGTCTGAATATCATTAACGGTTACGGACCGACAGAATGCACCTGTTTCAGCACTTACTGCCTCATTACGGATACATATAAAGAAAAGGATGCCATACCCATAGGAAAACCTCTTTACAACTACAGGGCCTATGTAGTGGATGAAAAAATGAATCCTGTGCCTGTGGGAGTTCCGGGAGAACTTTATATAGGAGGAGACTCTCTTGCAACATGTTACCTGAACAGGCCTGAACTTACGGCAGAAAGGTTCATAGAAAATCCCTTTGTAACAGATAGTGATAAAGAAAAAGGCAGAAATACCCGTCTTTATAAAACAGGTGATCTGGTCAGATGGCTCCCTGACGGGAATATTGAGTTTCTGGGAAGGACTGATTTTCAGGTAAAAATCCGTGGTTTCAGAATAGAACCGGAGGAGATTGAATCTGTAATACTGAAACATGACTCGGTAAAACAATGTGTGGTGATTCCATGGGAACAATATCTGATAGCCTACTGGGTTCCGGGAGATACCACCGTATCTCAGGAAGATCTCAAAGTATTCCTTGCCCATCAGCTTCCGGAATTTATGATCCCTAAGGCTTTTATACAGATGGAAGCCTTCAAACTGAATAACAATTTTAAAATAGACAGAACCAGACTTCCTCTGCCGAAAATGGAAGATATAATGTCTTCAAGGAGAGAATATGTTCCGCCTTCTACACATACAGAAGAAATACTGGCAGACATATGGAAAGAGCTTTTAAAACTGGACAGAATAAGTGTGAATGACAATTTTTTTGAAACAGGCGGTAATTCCATTCTCACAGTGAGAATGCTTTCGAGCGTAAAGAGGAAACTCGGTGCTGATGTGAATATCTCTCAGATGTTCACTCAACCTACTATTGCCTGCCTGGCGGCCCATATAGATGGTACAGGACTGACATCCGGTATGACTAAAGATAATCTGAGTATTGCCCTTATGGATTCAGAAACGGATATTAAAACCAGTTACACATCATCCGGTAATTTTAAAGACCCTTCTTCAGTCCTTTTAACCGGTGTCACAGGTTTCCTGGGATCTTATCTGCTGGACACATTGATTTCTGAGACAAAGGCAGACATATTCTGTCTCGTAAGGGGAGAAAACAATGATGACATTCTGAAAAAGTTTAATAATGCCGTTACATTCTACAGGAAAGACCATTTAATAAATAATTCCCGTATAAAATTGATCAGAGGAGATCTGGGAGAGGATAAGCTGGGCCTTGAACCGGATACTATAGACATGCTGAAAAACACACTGGACAGCATTTATCATTCCGGCGCCCATGTCCATCATATGTATGATTACAATGCCCTGAAAAAGAGCAATGTGAACGGTATAATTGAATTGTTAAATATAGCTGCCTCTGGCAGGAAAAAGACCTTTAACTTCATCTCCACCCTGGGTTCTGCAAGCATAAGAGACAGGAGCGGCAGACTGGTTGAGATAGATCCAGGTGATATGCCTGTGTCTACAAATGGCTATACCATGGGTAAATGGGTCATTGAAAGGATACTGGCTAAAGCCTCTTTAAACGGCCTGGATAGTAATATTTTCAGACCGGGGAACATTACGGGAGATACCATAAATGGCATCTGTCCTCCGGAAAAGAATCATTCCCTTCTTCTTCTAAAGGGATGTATACAGATGACAGCAGCCCCTGAATGGAAAAGATCTGTTGAGATGACTCCGGTGGACATTCTCAGCAGGTCAATAGTGAGACTTTCACTGAATTCCAGAGGATTTAATATCTATAATATGAATAATCCCCTCGAGATTTCCTGGCATGATTATATCAGCCTGATTAAGCATAACGGCTTCAAGGTAAAACTTGTGCCTCAGAATATCTGGAAGGAAAAGTACCTTATGAGAATCGACGAAAGGAATGCCATATTCCCTATAAAAGGGTTTTACATTAATGGAAAAAAAGATACACATTCCCGTAAATGGAAACATTTTTCCTGCTGGAATTCCCGTGAGGTACAGGCAAAACTGAATGAACTGGGTATCCAGTATCCTGATAGTTATAATGACTATATAAAGATAATCATTAAATATCTTATAGAAAGCGGATTTTTATACGGATTAGCTTTAAACAATGTAAAATAATCTGTAATGGCACCACCTGTGGCTGTCCCATAAAGGGCAGGCGCCTCTGCCTGCCCCTACAAATATAGAAAGGCAGTGATATTGTGTCAAAAAAGTATGAATATATTATCGCAGGCTCCGGAGCCGGAGGGGCTACCCTTGCAAGGGAATTGTGTAAAAAAGGGAAAGATGTACTTGTCATAGAGCTTGGAGAAAACAAATTTCCCCTTCCCTTTGTCATAGAAAAATCCATAGAGGGAACAGATCTATTTACAGCATACGGGGCAGGAGGAGCTACGGTTCTAATGAATGCAAACGGAGTGAGGTCTCTGGAACATGATCTTGCAGCTTTCGGGATAAAGCTGGACGAAGACTTCACGGCAATTGAACAGGAACTTAACCTGGGGCCAATACATGAATCACTTCTATCTGAAAATGGTTCTATAAGGGTATTGCAGATATGCAAATCAGCAGGTATCCGTATGGAGAGAATGCCAAAATTCATCGATCATACAAAATGCATAAGATGCGGGAACTGCAGTCTGGGATGTCCTACAGGAGCCAAATGGACTGCTCTGGAATATCTTCGTGAAGCAGAATCACTGGGGGCTGAAGTCGTATATAATACAAAAGCAGAAAAAGCAATTGTAGAAAACGGCAGGGCAAAGGGTATTGAAGCAACAGGACCGGACGGAAAGGTAAATTACTATGGAGATACAATCATCATTGCAGCAGGCGGTATAAAAACACCTGTTATCCTGCAAAAATCAGGTGTTCAAAATGCAGGGAAACAATTATTCATTGATATGTGTGAATTCTGGTATGGCATAACTCCTGACATAGATATATCAAATGAACCTCCCATGCAGCTTGTAAATACAGAATTCCTGGAAAGTGAAGGTTTTATACACTCAACAGGTGCTTTAAAAAACAGGGAAAAATTGAAATATTATTTAAGAGAAAAAGCGGATGCTTTTATGAAATCAAATTATATATCGGTAGTAGTTAAAATAGCCGATGATTCGTCCGGGTGTATATATCCTGACGGAACATTTTCCAAGGGAGCAACGGCAAATGATCTGAAAAAACTTGCAAGAGGCGGTGAATCTGCAAGGGATTTCTTAATAGCCGCAGGAGCAAAACCTGATACTATTATTAAAAGAGAAGGATATTATGGAGGACATAATGGCGGAACAGCTGCAATAGGCACTGTAGTAGATAGAAATCTTCAAACAGAAATTGACAATCTATTTGTATGTGATATCAGTGTTCTGCCCCATTCTGCCGGATTGCCTCCTGTACTTACGATTATGGCTATCGCCAGGTGGCTGTCTAAAAGATTATCTTAAGGCCTGTAAAAAAATAACCTTATAGTGAAAAGTGAATAGTAAAAAAACAGGACATTATTCACTTTTCACTACTCACTATTCACAAGACCGGTAATGCAATTTTATAAAAAATGTAATAAATCCCCTTGACATATTATTGAAAATA
>CALARM010000387.1 GCA_937888925.1 uncultured Synergistia bacterium
TGATGAAGTCTTATGATTTACTGTCTATTCATTTTCATATTTGGTTGTGACCGCTACGGTCATGCCTGTTAGAGTGAAAAGTGAAAAGTAAGCAAAATCCCATTTCTTTTCACTTTTCACTTTTCACTATTTTTTAACCTGTGGTTTTCTTCTCAAGTTTTGCCCATGTATCTTTCAGTGAAACTGTTCTGTTAAATACCAGAGCATCAGGCCTGGAATCGACAGAATCGACACAGAAATAACCCTGCCGCAGGAACTGATAGCTTTCTCCGGCTTTTGCCTCTTTAAGGCCCGGTTCAACCATAGCTTCCTTTATTACTTCCAGGGAATCCTGATTTACCTTACTTAAGAAGTCACTTTTTTCTTCTTCCTCTTCTTCTTCATTTGTATCTTTAAAAAGATAATCATAAAGTCGCACTTCAGCAGGAATAGCATGCCTGGCCGAAACCCAGTGAGAAGTGCCTTTTACTTTTCTCCCGTCATCGGTCCACCCTCCCCTGCTCTTCGGGTCATAGGAACAATGGACTTCTATTACTTCACCTGTTTTTTCATCCTTTACAACAGATTCGCATTTTACGTAATAGGCGTGTTTTAACCTTATTTCACGGCCTGGAGATAAGCGGAAATAGTTTTTCGGAGGATCTTCACGAAAATCGTCATGTTCAATATATATAACCTTCGAGAAAGGTATTTTTCTTGTTCCCATAGAAGGATCTTCCGGATTATTTTCTGCATCCAGTTCTTCTACAAGGTCATCAGGATAATTATCTATGACGACTTTAAGAGGATGAAGAACTGCCATTACTCTTGACGCCTTTTTATTGAGATCTTCCCTGAGACAGTGTTCCAGAAGAGCTATGTCTACTGTACTGTTAGCCTTTGCTACTCCTACTGTTTCGCAGAGTTTTCTTATAGATGCCGGTGTATAACCTCTTCTTCTCATGCCTGCAAGGGTAGGCATACGGGGATCGTCCCATCCGCTGACAAAGCCTTCTTTTACCAGTTTAAGGAGATTTCTTTTGCTTAAAATTATTCTGGTCAGATATAGTTTTGCAAACTCTATCTGCTGAGGATGACAGGGAACAGGTAACTGATCCAGATACCAGTCGTAGAGAGGACGATGAATTTCAAATTCCAGCGTGCATATGGAATGAGTTATTCCTTCTATAGAATCAGAAAGACAGTGAGCAAAATCATACATGGGATAAATACACCATTTATTACCCGTTCTGTGATGTTCTGCCTTTCTGATACGATATATGGCAGGATCTCTCATATTTATATTGGGAGATGCCATATCTATTTTAGCCCTGAGCACATAGGTGCCGTCTTCAAATTCTCCTGCCCTCATACGTTTGAACAAATCAAGACTCTCCTCTACCGGTCTGTTACGGTAAGGGCTTTCTTTGCCCGGTTCTGTTAGAGTTCCACGGTATTCTCTGATTTCATCGGCAGTCAGACTGCATACATAGGCTTTACCTCTTTTTATTAATTCTACGGCATATTCATACATCTGTTCAAAATAGTCAGATGCATAATAGAGACCGTCCCAGTTAAAGCCAAGCCATTTTACATCTTCCTGTATGGACTCTACATATTCCACCTCTTCTTTAGTCGGGTTTGTATCATCAAAACGGAGATTACATTTTCCGCCATATTGCCGTGCAATACCGAAATTAAGACATATGGATTTGGAATGACCTATATGTAAATAACCGTTTGGTTCAGGAGGAAATCTGGTCACAACCCTGCCATTATGCTTATTATTCTTCAGGTCTTCTTCAATGATATCGCGAATAAAATCAGTAGGTTTAATGGTTTCCGGTTCACTCATAATTCTTGCTACCATCCTTTCCTTTGTAATATAATTAAAATCAAATTATACTAAAAAAAATCGGTAAAAGCAATTCTTCCAAATTATTTTAATTAAAGGATTTTATAATAATGTACCGAAAATTTATTTCGAATATATAGAGATTTGAAATTCCGGAGAAAAATCGAAAGAGAGTTAACTATATGGAAAAAAAGATAACCATTGCAGGTGCACTTGGTGAAATCAAGCATGTAGAAACGTTTTTTGACCGGTTAACGGAAAAGCATAATATTCCTGCAGATACAAGGTTTAAAATAGACATGGTTATGGATGAACTTTTAACTAATATTATTTCTTACGGATATAAAGATAAAAAAGAACATTATATAGATATATATGTACATATAGAGAATAACATAATAAAGATTGTAATAGAAGATGATGCGATAGCCTTTAATCCTCTCCTGGCTCCACCGCCTGACCTTACCATACCTCTTGAAGAAAGGCCCATAGGAGGACTCGGAATATATCTTGTAAAAACTAACGTTAATACTATTGATTATGCAAGAGAAAATGGGCGAAATATACTCTCAATGACAATGGATATTTCAGCAACCGAATGAGGGATAAGATAAAATGGCTGAAGGTAAAATAGATAAAAAAGGCTATATAGTAATGGCCATTGTATCAACCGGTATTTTTATGTGCAATATTGATGCAAGTATGGTAAACATAGCCCTTCCGTCTCTTGCAAAAGTATTTAATGTCAGCACCAGTATGGTTTCAAGGATATCTCTTCTGGACTTACTTGCTATTACAAGTTTTGTACTTGTTTTTGGCAGTTTAAGTGATATAAAAGGTGTTGACAGGATATTTGCCCTCGGATTTATAATATCGGCTTCTTCTTCATTATTATGTGGTCTTTCACCTGATATAAATATATTATTAATTTTCCGTTTCATCCATGGCATAGGTGAAGCAATGATTCTTTCTACTTACGGAGCAATTATAGTGGCCAATATTCATTCTGACATCAGAGGGCGGGCTTTCAGCTTTACAAGTGTCATAGGAGGAATAGCTCTTGCAGCCGGTTCATTTTTCGGAGGAATTTTCTTAAAATATCTCAGCTGGCAATGGATTTTCCTGAGCAATATTCCTTTCGGTATAGCAGGTATTATACTTGTAAGGAGCTTTTTACAGGGTGAAAAAAATAATAATAAAATAAAAAATCAGCCCTTTGATTTCCCCGGAGCAGTGTTCAGTTTCCTCGGTCTTTTTACACTTTTATATGCTTTAAATATGGGAGAAGAAAATGTATGGAAATCAGGAATAACAATCGGTAGTTTTGTAATAGCTCTAATATTTATAATACTTTTTATAACGTGGGAAAAGAAGCAGGAATTCCCTATGCTGAACTTTTCTATTTTCCATAATTTAAGCTTTACTGTCGCTCTTCTTGGAGATTTTGTAGTTCTTATGACTCTTGAAGGATGTAATTTTCTTTTTCCATTTTATTTTGACTGTGCTCATGGGTTTACCACTACAAAGATAAGTTTTCTTATGATGATCTATCCTGTGTTGAGTACTGTAATGAGCCCTCTGGCAGGTGTTATGTCAGATAAATATGGTAAACCCAGAATAATCTGTATTTTTGCAATGATTTTTGTAATTATTTCATCTATTATGTTTACCCTGCTCGGTATAACACCATCTATGGCATATATAGTTTTTTCCCTTATAATATTTGGTACATCAATAACATTTTTCTTTACTGCCAATACGTGTTTTGAAATGAGTCAGGTATCTCCGCAGGAAGAAGGCATAACTTCTGCAATAATATCCTTTACGTCAAACCTGGCTTCAGTTGTCGGTATATGTCTTTTTGAAACTGTTTATTCCTTAAATTTTTCTTACAGTACACCGGGAAAAACTCATATAAATATTCCTCCTGCTGTACATATTGAAGGATTTCACAATGCATGTTATTTTGCAGCTATTATCTGTGCTGTCGGTCTGGCAGGGATGGTTTTGATAAAACCAGAAAAATCTGCCAGGAGTAAAACTATAATACGTCTCAAAACAGGAAGATTTTGAAAGGAGAAATATATATGGTTCGTCTTTTAAGTGCTATTCCTTATTCTAAAGTAGATGGAAAGGAATACATACACATACAGGTTCATGTAAAAAATACGGGAGATCCGCTTTATAGAAATGTAATAATACATTACAGAGATACATCGGCATGGAATAATAAACCACTGAAATTAATACAGACTTTTAAAGATCATTCTTTATATTCAGGTTCTTTGCACAGAACATCTGCTGAATTTGTAGTTAAATATGAAACAGATAATGGTATTTTCTGGGATAATAACAGCGGTGAAAATTATAAAGTAAGTGCAAAAGAAATGAAGGATTATGATATAGGTACAGTAGGAGGTAATGTTGCTTTATACAGCAGTAGAATCCTGGTTCAGGTATTTCAGAAATACGGTCATATATTACCATATTACGGAATAGAAGGAACTATATATGTGAAAAACAGGGGGAAGAAAAAAAAGGCAGGTTTTAAACTTTCCTATGACAGATGGGCTACATCAATGGATTTACCTGCAGTTTACGAAAAAAACATTGCAGTAAATGGCACTGTTTCCTTTATAGAAGTATGGAAGGTCTACCCTAATTATATATCCATAGGAGATATGCCAAATACTGAATTCATATTTGCTGCCTATTTAATTGATGAAGAGAAAAATATAACATACTGGGACAATAATTTTGAATGTAATTATTCTCTTTTAAAGGCTGAAGATTCGGAAATAAACTAGGAAAGGTCTACCCTAATTATATATCCATAGGAGATATGCCAAATACTGAATTCATATTTGCTGCCTATTTAATTGATGAAGAGAAAAATATAACATACTGGGACAATAATTTTGAATGTAATTATTCTCTTTTAAAGGCTGAAGATTCGGAAATAAACTAGGACTGGAATTTCTGGGATTTCTGGGATTAACAGGAAGATAACAGAGATATTTAATCCCTGTCTAATCCTGTAATCCCTGTCTAATCCTGTCCATTCCTGTCCAGAGATGCGAAGAGACAATCCAGCATTTCTATGCTGTAAATGGCATCTTCCTGTTTGAATTCTCCTGCAAGAGTAAGAAAAGTACTGTTTGTAGCTATTGAATAACCGGATGAAGCAGCATTGGACTCTGATGTGCTGCTTTTCTGAGCATAAAACAGAGCGGCATTATAAAGATCTTTGGCTGTCCTTGCCAGAACCTGCCTGGTGAAAATTAAAACATTATTCCTGTTTTTAGGAGTAACTTCAAATTTTATCTTATCGAAGCCTGCATAATTACCTTCATCATCAAAAAGAGATTCATAGAAGAATTCTAATATTTCATCACTTTCTTTTCCTGTTTCTTTACCGAAATTCAAAGCTTCTATCTGTTTATCCATTTTATCAAATTTTTTCATTATTGCCGTTAACTGTTTATATGCTTCTTCATTTGATATTTTTTTTTCGTCGATCTTTTTTATAATTGATTTTATCTGACCTGAATAAAGTTTTACCTCATCATAGTAAGCTTTCATTTTCTCTTCTTCAGTTCTGTTATCACATCCGAATATTATCAATGGTATAAATAGTAGTATATATGGTATAAATTTTTTGATTAACATAAAATTTTTTCCTTTTTAAGTGAGTAGTGAGTTATTTCACTCACTACTCACTACTCACTAATATGCTTTTGAAAAAATAACTTTTATAATGGAAGGCTTTCCGCAGCAAATACAGTTCCCCGGTTCTTCTGTTCCGTCCATTGGTAGAGATCTGATTGTAGCTTTCGTATCTTCTTTAATCTTTTCTTCACATTCAGACCCTTTACACCATCCGGCTCTTACAAAAGCCTCATCTTTTTCATAAAGGTTTTTAAAATCAGTATAATTATCTATATTAACAGTATTTTCTTCTCTGAATTTCCTGTGTTTTTCCAGAAGTGTTTTCTGAATATCCACCAGTAACTCATCTATAGAAGAGTGTACATTATTTATAGATACTGTCGATTTTGTTCCAATATCTCTTCTTGCAAGCACTACCTGACCTTTTGCGAGATCCTTCGGTCCTAATTCTACCCTGACAGGTACGCCTTTTTTCTCCCATTCAAAGAATTTGGCACCCGGTTTTTCAGTATCTCTGTCATCTATTTTGACTGTATATTTATTTCCGAGCTCATCTTTTATCTTTTTACATACCTCCATAACCTGTGACATTTCTTCAAGAGTTTTATAGATAGGAACTATGACGACATGAAGAGGTGCTATTTTAGGAGGCAGAACCAGTCCGTTGTCATCACTGTGAGACATAATAAGGGCGCCTATGAGTCTTGTACTTACACCCCAGCTTGTCTGCCAGGCATATTCAAGCTGTCCCTGTTTGTTCTGGTATTGAATATTGAAGACCTTTGCAAAATTCTGCCCCAGATTATGAGATGTTCCTGCCTGAAGTGCCTTTTTGTCCTGCATCATTGCTTCAATCGAATAGGTTCTCAGGGCTCCGGCAAACTTCTCACTTTCCGATTTCAATCCTTTAATGACAGACATGGCCATATAATCTTCCACACAGGCCCTGTAGACTTCCAGCATACGAAGAGTTTCTTCTTCTGCTTCCTCATGAGTGGCATGAACTGTATGGCCTTCCTGCCATAAAAACTCGGTAGTTCTCAGGAAAAGCCTTGTTCTCATTTCCCATCTGACTACATTCGCCCACTGATTATAAAGCAGTGGAAGGTCTCTGTAAGATTTAACCCATTTTGCATAGGTACTGCAAATTACTGTTTCAGAAGTAGGTCTTACGATGAGGTTTTCCTCCAGTTTTTTACCTCCTGCATGGGTTACTACTGCCAGTTGAGGTGCAAAACCTTCTACATGATCCGCTTCTTTTTTTAGAAAACTTTCAGGTATGAATAACGGGAAATAGAGGTTTTCGTGACCCGTTTCTTTAAACATTTTATCAAGTACATTTCTTATATTTTCCCATATGGCATAACCATAGGGTTTTATAACCATACATCCTTTAACGGCAGAATGTTCCGCAAGGTCTGCCTGTGCTATAATATCTGTGTACCACCTGGAATAATCTTCACTTCTTTTCGTAATACCTTTCACTTTTATTGACTCCTTCCATTGACAGACCGGGATGTTCAGGATTTAAGGATTTATATGAAAATAATGGAAGCTTATGCTTCACTGTTTGCTAATTCTCATATTTAGTTGTGACCACTCCTGTCATGCCTCTTAACAGGATTACCGGTACCTTATATTAATCATTAAATACTTTTTATCCGGGTTTGCCTTTATAATTGTTATATAATACTAAATGAAATGAATTTTTGCAAGGTTTTGAAAATGAAAGAGTCACAAAAAATAAAGGGGAGTTGTTTTTTTATATTCTTTTTCCGTAACAAGTAATTTATAATTTTTTATACCTGTAGCTTTGGAAATTTTTTTAATTATTTGAAGAACGTCTCCTTCTTCCCTGCCGTGAATCATACTGTATAAATTATAAGAAAGATCCGGTAGTTCCGGTCTTATATAGCAGTGTGAAACCTCACGGAAATCTGCTATTAAAGAACCGGTTTCTTCGAGTTTTTCCTGTGGTACCTGCCATAAAACCATAATATTTTCTTTATATCCTGCTTTATTATGTTTTATTCTTGCGCCAAATCTTCTTATTATGCCTTTTTCCTTAAATGCCCTGAGTCTGTCTATCAATTCGTCTTCCGTAATTCCTACTTTATCGGCTATTTCCAGGAAAGGTTTCGAACATAAAGGAATTCCATATTGAATTTCTCGTATAATATTTTTGTCTTTTTCTGTCAGTGTTTCCATAATTATTTTCTCCTGCTTAAAAAAATAATGTTATTTATCATCCTGGTAATCCCATAAATTCGGAAAATCCCTGTCAAAAATCAAAACTCACTTTTATTTTAAACATTTTTTCTGCAGGCAGATTATATATATCATTTATACCTGTTCTGCTTTTGATTTCTTCTATAATTCTGTTTATCTCCTCATTTGATTGACATATCAGAGTAAACCAGAGATTATATTCATGATATCTTCCATAGTTATGAGTAACCTGATAATAGGAATTTATTATTTCAACTGTTTCTGTTAATTTTTCCACCGGCACTTTCATTGTTACAAGAGTACTTTTATATCCCAGATCTTTACTTGAAAAAACCGGCCCTATTTCTCTTATAATTTTTTTTTCTTTAAGCTCTTTTATTCTCTTTATCAATTCTTTTTGAGTAATACCAGTAGTATTGGCCAGTTCTTTATAAGGAGTTCTGCTTATTGGAAAATCATTCTGTATTGAATTTAGTATTTTTTTATCCGTTTCATCCATAATAGTTTAATTCTACAATTATTTTTTAAATCCTTTTATTGTTTTGTACGTTGGGTTATATTTTGGTTTTATTTTTGTAAAAACAACTGAAACCGTAACAAAATATAACATAAAAAAACAAGACAGGGAAGAACATAACTTATTAGAATTTAGAGGATTTTCGTTATAATATTATAAATCCGGTCTCGGATGAAGTCATGGAGAGGAGGCTTATATTTCTTTTTCCTTTAGAGCCTATCCGAAAAGTAATATTTATTTACACCCAGAAAGACATTTGATGACTTTTCGGATAGGCTCTTAGTATACTCTAAAGTATTATACTCTAAAGTATACTAACAGTCTATTTTTGTCTAACTGCTTTTGGGCATAAAGGCAAGAATTCTCTGAGCAAGAGAAGATAACGGAAGTGACTGGAGCCATATTCTTCCTGTACCGCTGAGGGTTGCCAGGTAAAGTCCTTCTCCTCCGAAGAACATAGATTTCAGGTTTCCCGCCCTTTCAATATCATATTGAAGGCCCGGTTCAAAAGCTACAATACATCCTGTATCTATGGACATTTTTTCATTATTAAGTCTTTTTTCTACAATAGCTCCTCCTGCATGGAGGAATGCCATGCCGTCACCGCGCAATTTCTGAAGGATAAATCCCTGTCCTCCCCAGAAACCTGCACCGAATTTTTTTGTCCATGCTATAGTGATTTCAGTTCCGAGAGCTGCACATAGAAAGGCATCCTTCTGGCAGAGAAGTTCTCCCCCCGGAATATCCGCAAGATTAACAGGAACAATCTTTCCGGGATAGGGAGCGGCGAAGGAAACTCTCTTTTTCCCCTGGCCATTGTTTTTAAAATGAGTCATAAACACTGACTCTCCGGTTAACATTCTCTGGCCGGCAGAGAAAAGTTTCCCGAAAAACCCCTGGTCTGGCTTTGAACCATCTCCCATTGTAGTTTCAAAACCTATACCGTCTTCCATGTAAAGCATTGCTCCTGCTTCTGCAACAACAACTTCGCCCGGATCAAGCTCTACCTCAACAAACTGCAGATCTGAACCGAAGATCTGATAATCAATTTCATGGCATTTCATTTTAATCTCCCCTTCTGTATAATATTTTCGTCATTTATAATTATTTATTTTAGGAAAAATATAAAGGCAGGATATTCTACTTATAAACGTCGAATATGATAAAATTCTCTTATTTGATATAAAAACCTTTTTTTATGAAAAAGCTATTAGGATTTCAACGTAGAAGGAGTTTCTATTCTCAAAAGAGAAATATGTTTTTACTGAAGTGAGCATAAATAATTAATAGTTAAAATCGTGAAGAGTGAAGGGTGGAGAGTGAAGAGAAAGAGGTTTTATTCGGTATTAATGCTCAGATCAATAATAAAATAAGAACGGTCTACTCTCAAAAGAGAAATATGTTTTTAATAAAATAAGGAGGAATTTTAATGAGTATAGAATCCGCAAAATTATATATAGAGAAAATAAAGACAGATAAAGAGTTTGCAAGAAAAGTAATGGAGTGTAAAGATGCAGAGACCCGTACGGCCTTTGTGAAAGGAGCAGGTTTTGACTTTACCGTTAATGAACTGAAGGAAGAAACATCAGAATTGGCTGATAGTGACATAGAATTTATATCAGGCGGAGGTTCCAGTAAGTGCTGCACACCCTTTATGGAGTTTATTCAATAAGTTTTTTTAACACCATACAGAGGAAAGGTCAGAGTAAATCTTTATGAAGATTACAATTCTTTGTAATAACAGTGTAAAAACATTCTGCCCATGTATGGCAGAACATGGTTTTTCAGCCTTCATAGAAACAGATTACGGAAATTTTTTGTTTGAT
>CALARM010000388.1 GCA_937888925.1 uncultured Synergistia bacterium
AGCCATATCATAATTGTTTACGGCATAATAGGCATAGGCCAGATTTCCATGAAGTATCCCGTTCTGTCCTTCGAGTGCTATAGCTTTTTTATAAGTTTCTATGGCTTTTTCAAATTTTCTTTCAGCACCGTATACAAGGGCCAGCCCGAAGTAAGCTTTTCCCATGTTTTTATTCTGTTCCAGTGCTTTTTTATAATATTTCTTTGATTCTTTAAATTTCTTCTGTGAGTAATATGCATCTCCAAGACCTTTAAAGGAATAGGCATCAGAAGGGGCAAGTTTAAGAGCACCTTCATACATCCTTATGGCCTGTTCATATTTTCCGAGCTTATAATAAGTATTTCCAAGAGAATTATGGGTATAAACATCATTTGGATCCCATTCGAGAGCCTTTACAAATTCTTCAAGAGCTTTACTGTAATCTTTTTTATTGAAATGGACACAGCCAAGATTGTAATGAACTTCTCCTGCATTACGATCTTTATCAAGGGCTTTTTCATAGTTTTCTATGGCAGGTTCTATCTGTCCCTTTTCCTGATAGAGACGTCCCAGTCGGAAAAAGGCAGTAGAATCGGCCTCTCCTTCTTCGATAATCTGAAGATATGTATCAAATTCATGTTCCAGATTTTGAAGTTTCGGATTATAGTAAATTTTTTTATCTTTTTCCATTTTTTTTATAGTGAGTCGTGACCGGTGACCAGTTATCAGTGACCAGTGACCAGTTATCAGTTATCGGTGACCAGTGACCAGTTACCAGTTACCAGTTATATTATCATATACAAAATCTGCTTATACCTCACTCTTCACTCTTCACCCTTTCTGTCTTTAATCTTAAAATTAAGATTTCCCTGAGGTTTTGCCTTGAAATTAAATTTCTCTTCCAGCATTTTTATGTCATTTTCATATAAGGAAATATTTATTTCTCCTTTTTTTGCCAGTGCATATATAAAAGCAGGAACGAGGGTGGGATCAAACTGTGTACCGGAACATCTTATCAATTCCTTTACTGCCATATCTGCAGTAAGAGCTTTCCTGTAAGGACGATCTTCCGTCATGGCATCAAAGGTATCACATATGGCTATTATTCTTGCCTGAAGTGGTATGGCAAGGCCTGATATCCTGTCAGGATAACCGTAACCATCCCATTTTTCATGATGATGTCTTATACCGGGCAGTGCGCCATGAAGAGCAGGATAGGGAAGTACTATTTCTACTCCTATCATGGGATGTTTTTTTATCTGTGCAAATTCCTCGTCATTGAGTTTACTGTTTTTATTTAAGATTGTATCAGGAATTCTCATTTTACCTATATCATGAAGGTTACCGCATTCTCTGAGAGAATTTTTTATATCCCTGATATAATTTAAAATATCTCCTTCACCATCTTTTTTCAGATAGGAAAAACCGTCAGGGCCGTACTGGCCTATATCTTTGAAAAAGGCTGCATTTTTAAGGTTTTCAAGCTGTTGTTCATCATTAATTCCCAGTTCTTCAGCAAGCCCCATAGTTAAATCCATTACTCTGTTGGAATGTTCAAAGGTATAAGCAGAATGTATTTTCATAAGAACTCCGAGAATTCCCGATGTAGTATCTTCTTTATCTTCCGCTTTTCTTGCTTTTTTCAATATATCCCATATGGCTGAAGCGGCATTTCTTATGGCTACTCTGAGCTGTTCCTGAGAAGGTCCTCCTCCGGAAGAACCTGAAACTGCTGCCTGTCTTGTTTCCATGAACTGCTTCATATCCGTCTTTCTCAGGGAATCAAGACCTCCTTTTCCCATAGCGGAAGATGTAAATTCTTTATTTATAAGTTTTTTTGCATCATCAAGTCTTGAAAAGGGTTTTTTTGTTGCCATACCTTTTGAGCCTTCAGGAGAACCTGAAGCAGCAGCGGATTTTTGACCTTCCTGTGTATTTTTTGTCTGCCCCTGTTTCTCGCCGGCATCTTCTTTTGCAAAGCCGCTGCCAAGTAATGGCATGGCTATTTCCGTAAGGTGTTTCATTACGCCGGAAGATAGTTTCGGATCTGACGTAAGACCGCTTTCTGACATAGATTTGGAAAGTTGCGAAAGGGATACCATTTTGCCCTGTATACCTGTAGATGTGCTGTCCTGGGTAAAGGCGGGAGGACTCTGGGCAGTAGATGTATCTTTAGGCGTCATTTCCTGACTCTGTTTCGGCGTCAGACCAGGAGATACAAAACCTGGCTGAATTGAAGGTTTAAAAGATGATGTTCCTTTAATATCCATAAAATGTAATCCTTGTGTTCGTAACGCGTTACGCGTAAATTTTATCTGTTTTATTATATATAAGTACAAAATAAAAAAAAGTAAAGTCTATTACATAAAATAGTGAGGCGTAATCAGTGAACAGTGAGCAGTGAACAGTGAGCAGATTAAGACAGATATTACTTTATTAATGGCAATAGAACTGATAACTGGTAACTGATAACTGGTAACTGTTCATGCATCACGCTCATATTCCCTGTAATATTTCTTTTTATGTACAGCAAGCACTTCTTCTACTTTTTTTACAAGTTCAACAGGATCGAAGGGTTTTGATAAATATTCTTTTATTCCTACATCATAGGCTATTTTTATATCTTCAAATTGATCTTTTGCTGTGAGTATAATGAAAGGAATATTTTTTGTCGAATTCTTCTCCTGAAGTTTCAAATAAAAAGTTATTCCGTCCATTTTGGGCATCATAACATCTGAAACTATGAGATCTATAGCATAATTATTTTCCTCCAGTATTTCAAGAGCTCTGTATGGTTGAGGAGCTGACCATACTTTATATCCTTCCAGTTTAAAAAGAGATACTACAATATTTAAAATCGTACTGTCATCTTCTACAATTAACAGTTTTATGTTTTCTTTTTTCAGTTCCTCTTCTTCAGAAGGGAAAATTTCTGCAAGTGTTTCTGCAAGTTTTGAAAAGTTATCCGGTCTATCGAGAGTATATTTAAGACCTAACCGTTTAAATTCCGACATATCTCTTTCACTTGCAAGATAGAGAACTATCAGAGGAATGGAAGAAACTGCAGGATTATTTTTGATTTCCTCACATAAAAACCATCCGTCCATATCAGATATAGATATATCTATTATTATGGCATCCAGTTTTTTCTTTTTTATAATATTAGATGCTTCTGAGCCTGTTACTGCAGTGTAAATATCAAAATTTCCTTTTTCCAGGGTATTTTCTATTTCTTTTAAGAGAGATTTTTCATCTTCTATTATTAAAATTTTAGGAATTTTAGGAATAAGAATCAACTCTTTTCGTAATAATTATTGGTCGTGACGGGTAACGCGTAACGCGTGACGGGAAGATTTCCCTTTTCACGACTCACTACTCACTACTCACCATTCTCTTAATAAAATTCATCTCTTCCCATAGGAATCCTTCTTTGAAATTTGCTATTGCTTCAATTAATCTGAATTGATATAATTAAACAATAAGCATCTACGCGTTACGCGTCACGAAACAAAAGGAGTTTATTATGGCAATAATTAAATTATCACAGAGAAGTTATGATATTCAGGCATCACCTATAAGAAAGCTCACTCCCTATGCAGATGAAGCAAAAAGAAGGGGCATAAAGGTTTACCACCTGAATATAGGTCAGCCTGATATAGAAACACCGCCAGTATACTGGGAAGCTATTCGTAAATACGGAGAGAAGGTATTGAAATACGGACCGAGTAACGGTATAGGTCTTTATCTGGAATCTCTTAAAAAATATTATAATAAACTTGGCTTTAATGTAAGAAGTGACGATATATTTGTCACAACTGCAGGAAGTGAAGCAATAATATTCACCTTTCTTGCGGTAATGAATCCGGGGGAAGAGGTAATAATTCCCGAACCTTATTATACAAATTATAACGGTTTTGCCACTATGGCTGGAGTTAATATTATTCCTCTTACAACCTATATAGAGGAAGGTTTTAAACTTCCTCCTGCAGAAAAATTCGAGGAAAAAATAACAGATAAAACAAAAGCCATTTTGCTCTGTAATCCGGGAAATCCCACGGGAACAGTTTATTCTGAAGAAGAACTCTCAATGGTAGTAGAGCTTGCAAAAAAATACAATTTATTCCTTATTACAGATGAAGTTTACAGAGAATTTATTTATGACGGACTCAAGCATACGAGTATAATGGAGTTTACCGGTATTGATAAACGGGCTATAGTGGTAGATAGCATATCCAAGAGATTTTCCGCCTGCGGAGCAAGGGTGGGCTGTATTGTATGTAAAAATAAAGAATTTATGGAATCTGTCATGAAATTCGGGCAGGCAAGACTCTGCCCTCCTACTCTGGAACAGATTGGTGCAATTGCACTTCATGAACTGGGGGTAGATTATTTTAAAAGTATTTATGATGAGTATAAACTCAGAAGAAATACCCTTTATGAAGGACTTGTATCTATTCCCGATGTAATTGTTCATAAGCCTCAAGGTGCTTTTTATATGGTTGCAAGATTTCCTGTGAAAGATACGGAAGATTTTGCCACATGGCTTCTCAGGGATTTTGATGTTGACGGAGAAACGGTTATGTTTGCTCCTCTCGATGGTTTTTATGGCACTCAGGGTCTGGGGAAGGATGAATTGAGACTTGCCTATATATTGAACTGTCATGATATAAAGAAATCTCTTGTCATATTAAAAGAAGGGCTTGCCAGATATAAAAGTTCCGGTAAATAGATTTGAAAGGATGGCTCAATGATTGAGAATGGTAAAAAAGACTACCGTACCGGTGCAACTTTTATTTTACTGATCTGTTTTTTTCTATGTCTGGCTGTTTCTTTATTCTATGGCTCAGTAGCTGCTGTTTTCAGAGCAGTCAGAGCGTCGAAATGGCAGAAAACACCATGTTATATACAATCATGCAATCTGCAAGAATATAAGGCGAAACATGGTATTAGATACAGAATTAAAATGTCTTATAGGTATGAATTTAAAGGGAAAGAATATACTTCTGATAGTTATAGTCTTATAGATGAGACTGATCCTTCAATAACCCCGGAAGAACGTCATGATTTTATAAGACAGTATTATGGAAAGGGTAAAAAAAATTTCTGTTATGTGAATCCGAAAAATCCTGAAGAGGCTGTAATTACTAAGAAAATAGGTGTATTTTTTATTATAGGTACCTGTTTATGCGGATTATTTTCTACAGGAATTACATGCCTGTGTATAATAATTTTTTTATATTAGAAAATGTGTAAGCGTTAAGCTATCAGCATGTTTATCATCATCGTGTCACAGGGCACGAGCATAAATATATGAGGTGAATATTATGTTAAAAACGTTATTGATTTTTCTTTTACTATTTTCTTTTACTTTACCTGTATGGTCAAGAGATAAGAATGTTTTAAATCCTACGAAAGGAATCGGTGATGTAATTTCTTTCGGAGAGGAAATAAATATTGATAAAGCGAAGGAAGCCTTTGGAAATCTCACCAAAGTAGACAGGCCCGGTCTTAACAGTGATAATGCAGATATAAAAATTTATAATTTCACCAGAGGCTTTACCTGTCTTACGGCAAATGATAAGGTTGTTCAGATGCAGATAGGCAGTGATAATATCGTTCTGGATTCAGGTGTCAAAGTAGGAGATGATGCAGGTGATATTACTGATGAATATGGAAATGTTTTTGTAACAGAAGGAAATCCTAAATATGGAGAGGGGACTATGATATTCAATCTATATCCTGATTATATTATTGCTTTTACAATAAATTATGAAGGTAAATGTACCAATATAATGTGTGCCAACTGTGATTTAATATATAAAATGTCTCCTTCCACTTCTATTTTAAAATACTGGGACGCTCCTGTAGATATTAAGTCTGCCAGCAGCAGAGATACGATAAAGATCATGAAAAATACTTCTTCCGTAGATGGCAAATATATGATAGTAAAGGGGGAAATTCTGAATATCGGTAATAAAGAACTGAGATATGTCCAGGCAGGTGTTACTTTTTACGATGTTAACGGTCAGGTTGTTGATGTAGTAAATGCCTATATACCCGGTATACATCTTCAGCCGGGAGAAACGTCTCCTTTTACTGTCATATCTACACAGGGCAAACTTACTGCTACATATAATATAAAAATTACCAATCAATGATTGATCTGTGAAAAGTGAATCCCACCCGTTACGCGTCACGCTTCATGCGTCACACTTTATAAGGAGGTTTCGCCTTTGTATTTTTCAGATTTTATTGTAAAATTTGAAGATTTCCTTTCCGGACATATTGATAGAGAAGATTTTTTATCTGCCCTGGAACCATTAGAAAATGATCTTTTAGATATGGAAGAAATTGCCAGAGAAGCCAGGAAATCTACAGAAGCTATAGTAAAATCTCTGGAAGTAATAGATGATATTTCAATACTTCTTGAAGAAGAAGAGCCATGTTTTGCCAGACTCAAAGTCTGTCTGGAAAAATTAATAGAATTAAAGATATATTTTGACACTGATGAAAAACCTTCTCCTGTATCTGAAAATAAATTTTTTGATCAGACAAAACAAGTCTCCGGTCTTACGGGGCAATTGAGATTTAGCGAACCATCCTTTTATTTCCATCCCAATATGAAAATTAAAATACCTCAGGCTCAACCTGTTTCCGGGCCATGTGAGCTTTCCGACATAGAACTGAAAATATCGCCTTTATATAATCTCATAGAATTTGCAAAAAATTACATGTCTTCCGTTGGAAATATGACAGATTTCTCTGAAATTCTGGAAAAAACCTGTAGAGACCTTTGCAAACTGTCAGAAGAAGGTGCTAATTCAGATAATAATTTTATTTGTTTTATAGAAGAATCTATTGATAAGATTAATGAAATAGAAGACTTTGTCGAAGAAGCTGATTTTATGGAAGATCTGCCTGATTTCATAGAAGAATTGCAAATGTTGAATGAGAAGTTTATTAATTTTCAGAAACGTCCCTTCCAGGATGAAATAGCCATGACAGATGAGAAACTGATTGAAGAATTGTACAATAGAATAGATCCGGACATTTTTATTACATCCAATTACCTTCTGATATGTAATAAACTGGAGAGCTTTCTTAATGATGAAACAGATGAAGAGGATGTGAAAAAAATACTTGCCTCAATAAAAGAAATAATCACATTTGCGAGAGAAGATTATGAAAAATCTTATATATCACCGGAAGAATGGACTCTGGAGGTTTGCACAGGTGATAAGTTGCTTTCCGAAGGTATCGACACATGGAAAGAAGGCCTTGTAGCCCTGGAAGAATGCTTTACAGAGAGAAATAAAGAAGAAATAGATAAAGCTATATCCATAATTTTTGAAGGAAATAAGAAACTTATTTTAAATCAATATCTTGCAGAATATATAGATGAACAGTTGATGTTAAATAAAACCTACAATGAGAAAGATTTTAGTGAAGTGTTAAGGGTGAAGAGTGAAGGGTGATTGATAAGTTTCACTTTTCACTATTTATTTAAATCTCCGGTAGGAAAAGGTTAATCTTTATAGAAATGTATAAAAATCTAATAAACTGAACTTTACGCGTCACGCGTCACGCGTCACGCATCATGTAATTTATGGATAAAGAAATAGTATCACTTATAGAGGATTACAGCACTTCCCGTCTTCACAGGGAAAAAGCACAGAAATCTCTGAAGAAATTAAATAGAAAAAAATCAGTTCTGGAAATAATAGAAAGCCTGAAATCATCTGACAGGGATATGAAGAAGAAGGCTATTCTTGCCCTGGAGTTAATAAAGGACAGCCGTGCTACAGCGCCTCTTATAGAACTTCTTTCGGATGAAGACGAAGAGATAAGGGAACATGCCTGTATAGCCTTACAACTTACAGGCAGCAGAGCAGGAAAGTTACTCTTAAAATCTCTCAGGAGTGATAATATTTATGCCAGACGATATGCAGCTCTTATTCTCGGCAGTACTGGTTATAAAAGATCTGTAGATTACCTTATAAAATCTTTATATGATAAAGACCATTACGTCAGGGCCAATGCTGCTCTTTCCCTGGGTACACTGGGAGATAAAAAAGCCAGAAAACATCTTGTAAGACTTCTGTGGGACAGTGTTACGGAAGTACGTAAAAAAGCTATTTTTTCTCTCGGTCAGTTAGGGGGAAAATCTGTAATTCATCCTCTGAGTGAAGCTTTAAAGGACACAGATCCTTCTGTCAGGAAGGAAGCAGTCTTTGCTCTCAGGGCAACCGGTATTAAAGATGCCATTGAACCTCTTGCAGGAGCCCTTTCCGACTGTGATGAAAATATTCGTTACTGTGCTGCCATAGCACTGGAAGGGTTCGGTGATAGAAGAGCTCTGGATACTCTTATTGATTCTCTTAACAGCAAAGACATGTCGGTAAGAAGATATGCCATAGATTTACTGGGTAAAATCGGTGACAAAAGAGCCCTTGAGCCACTGTTAAAACTTCTTTCTACGGTTAAAAAAGAAGGCTTTGATCTGACTCGCTACAGATTGAATGACTCCATAGTGAAGCTTGGAGGTATTCCTGAAAGGAGATATCTTGCTATTAAAGCTCTTGAAGAAGGTAATTATGAGCTTGCCTTAAAAGAGATAGAAAAAGCTATAGAAGAAGACGGAGAAGACAGCAGACTTTATAATGATCTGGGAGATATTTACACGGAAACAGGTAATGTAAAAAAAGCACTGGAAGCCTATGAATATGCTCTCAAACTGGACCCTGACAATGATTTATATTACAGGCAATCAGGTATAGAATATGCCAGGAGCGGCATGATAGACCATGCTATAAAAGCTTTCTTAAAGGCAGTTTCTTTAAATCCTGTAGCCTCTGACTATAATATGCTCGGAAATCTCTATAAAGAAAAGGGAGAATTTGTCATAGCTATAGATTATTATAATAAAGCAATAAAATTAAATCCATGTAATCTGAAAGCCTGTCATAATCTGGCTTCTCTTTACAGTCACACCGGGGAATCCGAGAAAGCCCTGAGTACTTATAAAAAGATTTTAAAGATAGATCCGAAAAATACCATGTCTTACCTGGGGCTTGCCATGGAATATGACCATCTGGGAAATATGGAAAAAACAATAGATATGGCAAAGAGTGCTATGGATATAGAACCTTCAAATACGTTGAGTCATCTTATCCTTGGCAATGCTTATTGCAGGACAGGACAATCCGATAAAGCAATTAATATATTGAGATGGGCAGTAGAACTGGATTCTTCCAGTATTTTAAATCATACGGCTCTTGCTCTGGCCTATGAGAGAAATAAAGAGTATGATAATGCTCTGGAAGTGTGTAATAATGGCATGTCTCTGGAAGGGGATCATGGCTCTATATTCTGGTGTATGGGCGGGATATATTACAGTACGGGAGACATAGATAAATCTATAGAGTCTTATAGAAAAGCCCTGGAATTGAATCCGGAACAGATAGTTGATTTTTTAACGTCAGATGATGAGAGAGAAGATATTTTACAGAAACCGTTCAATGCTTTTAAAAAGTTACTGGACGATAAACCTGATGATATTATAGCCAGGTTTGCTATGGCCTATCTCTATAAAGCATATGGCAATAAAGATGAAGCGGAAAAATGCTTTAAATATTGTATGGATAATGCCGATGATGTCACGATAGCCGATATGTGTTTCGGTGAAGTGAGTCGTGAGTCGTGAAAAGTAGGGGCGATCACAGGGGGTCGCCCGGTACCGGTAAAAACACGCATCACACATCACGACTGGCCTGAAACGTGAGTAATTTAAAAGCAAATTTTGTGAGGTGAGTTAACCACGCGTCACGCGTCACGCGTCACGCGTCACGCCCATAATGTCTACCAGAGGAGATTATTATTTTAAAAGAGGTAATTACAGAAAAGCCATTGATTCCTACGAAGATACTCTCAAAAAAGACCCTGACAATATGATAGTCATGATAAATCTGGCAGAAGCATGTCTTAAATCTTCAGATTATGAAAAAGCTCTGGAAACCTATGAGTATGCCCTGGAAAAACTTCCTGAAGAGCCTACTTTATATCTTAAAAAAGGTGATGTTTACAGGGCACAGGGTGATTATG
>CALARM010000389.1 GCA_937888925.1 uncultured Synergistia bacterium
ATGTAAAATATGACACACTGCGATACAGACAAGGTATAATCGAGGATATAAAGGTCCGGTTTTGCATAGATTTAACTGTTAGAGGATATAATAATAGAATAATACTGAAACTCTCAGATACAGTGAGCTGTTATGATGACGATAGAAGAGCCGATGAAGAACAGCTGATGCCTTTCGTAAAAACCTGTAAAAACATAGCAGATACAGGCCACTGGAGTTTCAGAAAAACATGCTCTGTTACATTTTAGAAATTAATGTGATGATAAAATGACATTGCATGAACATATGTATGGCTGGTATCGATATTATTTTAAAGATTTGTGAGGTGCCGTGAATGTTAAATGTAGAAAAATGGATGAAAGAATTACTTCCATTTTACAGAGAGCCCGGAAAAGTAGAATGTGAAAAAACTGCTCTTTTGATTATAGATATGGAAAATTATTTTGCCTCTCCTTCGGGAAACTCTTTTCTTTCTGATACGAAATATATAGTGCCTAATATAAAGAAACTTCTCTGTTATTTCAGAGAACATAAATTACCTGTGATTTATACAGCCCATCAGCATCTCAACCCTTCTGTTGACGGAGGAATGCTTTCTAAATGGTGGGGTTCTTCAATTATGGAAGGTTCTCTTCAGGCAGAAATATGTGACGAATTAAAGCCGGCAGGGGAGAGGGTAATAAAAAAGAGAAGATACAGTGCCTTTTATCAGACAGATCTTGAACTGTTGCTCAGAGGAATGAATATAGAGAATTTAGTAATAACAGGTGTTATGACAAACCTCTGCTGTGAAACTACTGCAAGAGATGCATTTGTCAGGGATTTTCGCGTGTTTTTTATGGCAGACGGAAACTGTTCTGCCACAGAGGAAATGCACCTGGCAAGCCTTAAAAATCTGGCCTTCGGATTTGCTCATGTGTTGGCAGCAGACGATATGATTGGATTACTGTTATAAAATCCCGTCGTAACTGAGAAAAGGAGAGTATCAGCAGCTTTCTGTCGTGAAGCACTTGAGAGAGGAAAGGAGTTGTTAAATAATGTCAGCAAAATATGATCGTGAAAAATATCATCGCCGATCTATAAGATTAAAAGATTATGATTATTCTCAACGGGGTAAATATTTTGTTACTATTTGTACCAGGAATAAAGAATGTATTTTGGGAGATATTATAGATGGTAAAATGCAATTAAATAAATATGGAAAAATTTCCGGTGATTTCTGGAATAAGATTCCAATACATTTTCCTGATGCAAAATCGGATGAATTTGTTGTTATGCCAAATCACATACATGGGATTATTATCATTACAGGATGTATTGATGAACGTATGTAAAGGGGCGAGGTAATGGCTGGCTGTAGGGACGATGTAACTTCGCCCATACAGGCCATGCAAATAAAAAAAATAACCCTTGGTAAAATCATTGCCTATTACAAATATCAAACCACCAGATTAATAAATGAAAAAAGAAATTCTCCCGCCATTCCTGTCTGGCAAAGGAATTATTATGAGCATATTATTAGGTCAGATAAAGACCTTATACAAATTAAGGAATATATAAAAAATAACCCTTTAAAATGGGAATTTGATAAAGAGAAACCGATATAATTGGATTTTATCATCAGAATTTGAACACCGGTCAGTGTAACGTTAGATGTAGGGGCGAGGTAACCTCGCCCCTACTACATGGTCTATTTGGAAATACACACAATAACCGATCTCGGAGCAAGCTTGTACTGATTTTTTTTCAGTTTTATTTCCTTCCCCTCTTCCAGGATATCCTTCGGAGACGGAAGGCCGGTGTCTAACACCCTGTGCCATAAATTCCCGTTTACCGGCTGTGGCAGTTCGAATACCAGGGGCCCCCAGTAGGCATTTATTGCACAGTATATGCAGTTATCATCTTCTTTATAGCCTGTTTCCTCTTTATTTCCGTCTATCATAAATGCAATGGAATGAGATTCATATGACCAGTCCGGCTCATAGGGGTATACGCCATGCCAGGTAATATCGCTTATGCCGTCATCATTATGGTCATGTCCTGTAAAGAAATCCCTTCTTTTCAATGCAGGATGGGCTTTCCTGAAGGCTATGATTTTTTTGAAGAATCTGAATATTTCTTCATGCTTTTTCAGATCTGTCCAGTCAAGCCAGTTCAGTTCGCTGTCCTGGCAGTAGGCGTTGTTATTGCCGTTATGGGTTTTAAACATTTCGTCGCCGCTCAGTATCATGGGCGTCCCCTGTGACAGCATAAGAATGGTAATGAAATTTTTAACCTGTCTTATACGGAGCTGATTTATTCTGACATTATCTGTTTCTCCTTCAGTTCCGCAGTTCCAGCTTACATTGTCATTTGTGCCGTCCATATTGTCTTCTGCATTTTCAAAATTATGTTTCCAACTGTATGATACAAGATCCCTCATGGTAAAACCGTCATGACAGGTAATGAAATTTATGCTGTGATGGGGTCTTTTCCCGCCTCTCTGATACAAATCCGAACTTCCGCTTATTCTTGTTGCCATAGAGCCGGCAAGAGCGGGATCGCCCTTCATAAAAGCCCTTATGTCATCACGGTATTTACCGTTCCATTCTGCCCATCCTTCGGGAAATTCCCCTACTTTGTAAAGACCTCCTGCGTCCCATCCTTCTGCAATCAATTTAACTCCCGAAAGAAGGGGGTCTTTCTGTATATCATTTAAAATACTGAACCGTCCTATCCATGCGCCTGACGGGTCTCTACCCAGGATGGTGGCAAGGTCGAAACGGAAGCCGTCAACATGCATTTCTACTACCCAGTAGCGCAGGCTGTCCAGTATAAGCTGTTTTACTACAGGATGGTTACAGTTAACAGTATTTCCGCATCCCGAGTAATTTTTATATTTATTCTCTTCATCGAGCATATAGTAAATACTGTTGTCAAGACCGCGAAAACTGCATACAGGCCCTTCCAGATTACCTTCTCCCGTATGGTTATAAACTACATCCAGTATAACCTCTATGCCTGCCCTGTGGCATGCCTTTACCATTTCTTTAAATTCCATAACCTGATTTGCAGGATCAC
>CALARM010000390.1 GCA_937888925.1 uncultured Synergistia bacterium
TTATAACTTCCCCTTTATATTTGAGCTTTATTATAGCCTGAAGATGGACATATCCATAAGTATAGGCGAGTCTCACTTCCTCTGCGGAAGAGAAAATCTTACCTTCTCCTTTTTGCCCTGCTTTATCGATAGTAAGGTAATTAATACCAAGAACCATATCCTGTGTCGGAGTAAGAACAGGATTTCCATAGGCGGGAAGCAGGATATTATTGGAAGAAAGCATCAATAATCTTGCCTCTGCCTGTGCCCCGGCAGAAAGTGGCAGATGGACAGCCATCTGGTCACCGTCAAAATCTGCATTATAAGGAGTACATACAAGGGGATGAATCTGTATTGCTTTTCCTTCTATCAAAATCGGCTCAAAAGCCTGAATGCCGAGTCTGTGCAGGGTAGGAGCACGGTTTAACAGTACAGGATGTTCTTTAATAACCTCTTCCAGAATATCCCATACCTCGGGCCTTACCCTTTCAACCATACGTTTTGCACTTTTTATATTATGAACAAGTCCTTTATCTACTAATCTTTTCATTACAAAGGGCTTAAATAATTCAAGAGCCATTTCTTTCGGAAGACCGCACTGATGCAGTTTAAGATGAGGGCCGACTATAATAACGGAACGGCCTGAATAATCCACTCTTTTTCCGAGCAAATTCTGACGGAAACGACCCTGTTTACCTTTCAGCATATCAGAAAGGGATTTCAGAGGACGGTTATTGGGACCTGCTACAGGTCTGCCTCTTCTTCCGTTATCAATAAGTGCATCTACTGCTTCCTGAAGCATTCTTTTTTCATTTTTTACAATAATATCAGGTGCTCCCAGTTCGAGCAATCTCTTTAATCTGTTATTACGATTTATTACTCTTCTGTAAAGATCATTCAAATCAGATGTAGCAAACCTTCCTCCGTCAAGCTGAACCATAGGGCGAAGGTCCGGCGGAATAACAGGTATAACATCCAGGATCATCCACTCAGGTTTATTCCCTGATGTAAGGAAAGATTCTACTACTCCAAGCCTCTTAATGGCCTTTTTCTTCTTCTGGCCGAAAAGACGGTTTATAGACTGTCTGAGGTCCTTACGGAGTTCTGCAAGTTCAAGACTTTTAAGAAGTTCTTTTACTGCTTCTGCTCCCATACCTGCTCTGAATCTGTTTCCATATTCCTCTTTTCTTTCCCTGTATTCCATTTCTGAAAGGAGCTGCCATTTCTTAAGAGGCGTATCACCTGGTTCTATAACTACATAAAAAGCAAAATATAATATTTTTTCCAGTGTTCTCGGAGACATATCGAGTAAAAGACCCATTCTGCTCGGAACGCCTTTGAAATACCATATATGAGATACAGGTGTAGCAAGCTCAATATGTCCCATTCTTTCACGTCTGACTTTGGAACGGGTAACTTCTACACCGCATTTATCGCAGACGATTCCTTTAAATCTGATTCTCTTATATTTACCGCAGTGGCATTCCCAGTCCTTCGTAGGCCCAAAAATTTTCTCGCAGAATAAACCATCTCTTTCCGGTTTTAATGTACGATAATTAATGGTTTCCGGTTTTTTTACTTCTCCTCTGGACCATGCTCTGATTAAATCCGGAGAGGCAAGACCAATCTGCAAAGCATCAAAATTATTGACATCAAACAAAGATTTTCTCCTCCTTTAAATAGGTGACAGATGAAAGATGAAGATTACTCTTCATCTTTCATCATTTATTCTTCTTCACTGATTACATCCGGAACAGGCTGAACTTCTGGTTCCTGAGGTTTTGACAGATCGAGTCCAAGATCATCAAAAGCAGAATCAAGTTCATCATCCATTCCTTTTATGTCAATTTCCTTATCATCACCTGAATAGACCTTTACATCTAAAGCCAGACTCTGAAGTTCCTTTATTAAAACCTTGAAGGATTCTGGCACGCCTGGTTCAAGGACATTTTCTCCCTTGACTATAGCTTCATAAGTCTTAACTCTACCTACAACATCATCTGATTTAACGGTAAGAAGTTCCTGAAGAGTATAGGCAGCACCGTAAGATTCAAGAGCCCATACTTCCATTTCTCCGAACCTCTGTCCTCCGAACTGTGCTTTACCTCCGAGAGGCTGCTGTGTTACGAGGGAGTAAGGTCCTGTAGAACGGGCATGTATCTTATCATCTACCAGATGGGCCAGTTTCATCATATAAATATGACCTACCATGACTTCCTGATCGAATGGTTCACCTGTTCTGCCGTCATAAAGTATGGATTTACCATTTTCAGGAAGTCCTGCTTTTCTCATCATAGCTCTGATTTCTTCTTCATTTGCTCCGTCAAATACAGGGGTCTGAATCTTTATGCCCAGTGCTTTAACAGCCCATCCGAGATGGGTCTCAAGTACCTGACCTATATTCATACGGGAAGGTACACCGAGAGGGTTAAGAACTATCTGAATTGGAGTTCCGTCAGGCAAATAGGGCATAT
>CALARM010000391.1 GCA_937888925.1 uncultured Synergistia bacterium
CTATCTTCATGGCGTCTTGAAAGTAATTTTTCCTTCAGCATTTTCTCTTTGTCTTCATAATCTGCACCAGAAATTTCTACTGTATCTCTGGAAGGTTCTCTCTTTTCTTCCTGCCTTACTGACACAGATTTTTGCTCTTCATGAGGTTTTTCTTTCATAGCTGAAGGATGAAGAGCTGTTAACATCTGTAAAACCTCTTCCTGAGTCCTTTTAGGTACATTGGAATTTATATATTGCAGAAAATAATTGCCGAATTTCACCACATCACTGTCATAAAGTAATCCACCATGAAATTCTACCGTAAAAGAAACTCCTGTTTCATTTCCCTTCTGATCTTTTTCTTTAGCTACAAGAAATAATTTTGCATCTTTTTGAGGGTTCATGCTTACCCTGTATTGATAAACAAGTTTTTCAGCTTTTAACAGGGCATGAAATGGCTTTGCAGAAGGTATTACAATGCCGTTTTTCGGATCTGAACCAACAGAAATCGTGGTGGTATTGACTCTTCTATATTTTTCAAGCATTTGATCTTCAATTTTTTCTCCTTCCGGATTAAAGAGAAAAATAATACCTGTGAATTTAGGCTGTTTGCTTTTTATATAATTTCTTATCGGGCCTATTATAAGGAATACAATTATCAGAATACCGGCTATAACACCTATTTTTATATATTTCTCTCTCATGATGTAACGGGGTTTTTCGATGCGACTCAATTTCTGTTTGTGAGTATTTTTTATATCAATTATTGCTTTTGCACATTCGTTATCTATACTGTAACTGAGAGAGAGGGTGAAATATTTAATTATATCTTCTTTATTCTTCTCATCAAATTTCAAAGCATAACTTTTTATAACAGTAATTTCATAATCTTTAAAGCCTGCACTTTTAAGAACATTAAAAAAATCTTCTTCATTAGTAAATACCCTGTCTTTAATTGTACCCAGGGAAATTAATTTCATGGGAGTAATATTATTCATACATGATGTTTTAAGTGTGTTTATATCGTTTTGCTTAAAATTCATACTCTTCAGAGTGGATAAAAATTCATCTTTCGAAAACTTCTTGCCCTTTAACGTTTTTATTTTTTTCAATTTATCAGCATCAAGTTTCCCTTTTACTTTTCCAATAACTCTGTCATCTATTTCAAACCATATCTTGTTCTTGAGACCACTTATCGTAATATCGTCAATCTCATATTTTGCGCCTTTCATAAAGTAACAGAGGCCAAGGCCAAAATAGAGACCTGATCTATAGTCACTGAATGGATTGGCATTAATTCCTATTTGCTCATTGTAAAATTTAACAGCCTCATCAAAAGCTTCAGGTGCTGCATCCCGCACAACCAGGCAATCAACACAATACCAGTTGAATTCTACAGAATTCGGGTATTGTTTGACAGCTTCTTTAAAAGGGTCCTGAGCAGTAGTATAACTTCCCTGGTCATAGTAAATCTTTCCTGCATCAAATTTATTTCTTGCCTGTTCTTCAGGACCGGCTTTAGACTGATCTTCTGCACAATAAGAAGGCCTTAAAGAAACCAAAATTATTGTAAGTAAAAGAAAAATTATAATCTTTTTCATAAATTATTTAGATAACTTACCTCTCCTTAATTTTCATCTGAAGCTTTATTTTTGACTGGGATTTTCGGGATTAAAGAATTACCGGGATTAGAAAATTCAAGTAAAGTAATTCTATTTATCATCCTGGTAATCCCATAAATCCTATAAATCCTGGTCAAAAATGAAAATTCCTATACCCTTAAACTCTAAAAAAGTAAAAGATCTAATTAACTTCTATAGTTTAAATATTTAAAGAAAAACATTATCCATAGGAAGAAGTCAATTAAAATTCCTTTCTTAAAAAAATGCTTCTAAAAAATGTAATTGAAGTCACAAAATTCAATATTTTATTCGATATCCCTTCAGCAAATCCTTTGATATTTCTGAGATTTTTTTAAATTTTAAAGTTGTAACGGAAAGGTTTATAAAATTTTATAAAGAATTAAAAAAGCAGGGGGAAACTATATAGAGTTAGTAGAATTTTATAATAACTGTAGTAAAATTGTAATTTTGAAAGGATGTATTAAACTGAAAAAATATCTTCCCGTAATCATATCAATATTTCTTGTTCTTTTTATATTAAAAAATCAGTTAAATGGAGCGGAAAATTCCAGCATAAAACTGGTAATAAATATTTTTATTGAAAAAAATGAGCAACAGAAATTAGCTCCGGAAGAAACAGGCAAAATAATAAGTAATGATCTGTTAGAAACTATGTCTGCACCTGAATTTAAACTTACGCCTGTAAAGAATTTTGTAACAAAAGAGCAGTTTACGGAACTCACAGAAACACATAAATTTCAATACAGGAATCTCATCGAAGATTTAACCGGTTATGATTATCTTCTTCTTGTAAATATAGGCCTGACCGGTGAAAACCAGGATCAAATGTTTATAGAAGGGTCTTTTTTCAATACACTTACAGAAAAGCCATATGGGACTTTTTCTCGTTCCTATACAAGAGGAGCAATAGAACAATTCGATATATTCCTTCTTAATTCCATTACAGAACTTGAGATGTATTTTTCTCCCTTCAGGAAAATTATAGAAGAAAAAGAACTGCCTGTCACAGGTAATATAGTAATGGAGAAAAATGAAATCAATATACCGGCTAATGAAAAAATCACAGGACTGGTATCGGATCTTTTAAATAAAGACGGGGAACATATAACAGATTATACAGGTAATAAACTGAAAATTGCCGTCAGGCTTGCAGAAGGTTCATCAGGACAGATAAACTCAGAAAAAAACAACTGGAATATAATCTCACCCGATGAAAAAGGGGTAATTAAATTTACCTATATTCCGCCTGAAGTGATTCCACAGGACGGAGTAAAAGATATTGTAGAAATTGCAACCTTTATGTATGGTATGACAGGAAAAAATATTGCCAGTAATTCCATCACCCTTCATAAAGAAAGTGCACCTGTACCGTCAGCAACACCGGCTCTGACACAGACTCCCACAGTCACACAGACTCCTGTCACACCGGGACAGATAATTTCAGATAAAAACCTTATGGTCAATGCAGGTTTTACTCATTATAATTATATTCATCCTGCAGGTAAACCGAGAGACAGAGGGCAGGATTATGGAGAAGTATTAATACTTACAGATAATAAACCGCTCACGGGAGCATCATTAAAGGTATTTTCCTTTGAGCCAGGTAAAAAACCTCCTACATCGGAAATATTAAAAGACACTCTCCCGGAGGGAGTATCAATGAAAGAAATAAATGACGGTTATTACTGTATTGGCTATGTCCCTGTTCTCGGAGAATTTTCTCCGGTGAAATTTTATCCGGGAGGTATTATAATTTTAATAATCAGATATAACGGAAATTTAATCGGAATGAAATCTTTTCCTGTTCCTTCTTTCTCAATAAAATTCCCGGAACAGGGGAAAACCTATCCTGCAGGAAATAAATTAAAAGCGTCTCTTTCTTCTGCCGACAAAAATAAAAATACTATTTATAACTGGTATAATTATAAAATAGACAGAAACGGCAACAGAACAGGCATTGAGCTGTCTACCCAATCAGTAACTTCTGTAACATATAAACCATCAACAACAGGAGGAAAAGAAACAGATAATATATTGAAAGTAAAAGCTTATATCAATGGAACAACAGACATATTATCTCCTGACGGTTACTGGGTTTATAATATATCGACAATTCAGGAAATATGGTACAGAGTAAAACCTTCCGG